>NZ_CDHP01000001.1:0-126821 GCF_900002895.1 Ercella succinigenes
ATCAGCGTTCCTACTCTAGTTGTCAGGGTACGCTCGCGATAGCCATTCCGATAGCTGACACGTCCATCACTTCGCTCATACGGCTCGGCATTCAATTGTTCGCTGGCCTGTCCTCGCAGCACCGCATCAAATACTTTTTCCAGTAATTTCGCCACCCCGTTCTCCCGATTTCCAAGCATAAGGTCTTTAAGAATTTCGTCTTCCAGTGTAAGATGTACTTGAGCCATGATCTCATTCCTTTCAGTTGTTAGTTTCGCAAAACCTATTATACCGAAAGCGAGCTCGTGGCTCTTTTTTATTTCTCAATTTACACCAAGTATACGGACTTTATCTTCTGCTCATTTGATCTTGCCATTTTTTGTAAAATAGCAATATTTGATTTAACAGATTCCTGATTTATCTGTCTGACCTCTTCAATTATTTCTGCTCGCATAATACGCATGTTTTTTGGTGCATCTATGCCCAAACGTACACGATCACCATCTATATCAACAATGGTAACCTTTATATCATCCCCAAGAACAATGGTCTGATTTTTCTGCCTTGTTAAAACCAGCATATTAAGTCTCCCCCTCTTTTTCGTTGAGCAAAGACTCAAAAACAGGTTGCCTAACCTGATATTCATCACCCTCAACCAATATCTGGCAACCTTTGCCTGATACTGTATTTATCAGCACAGGTGCAGCCAGATTAGCAGTCATTTTATTTAGTTCATCAGGGATAACAGCAACCGATAAAACAAGTAAATCCTCTTCATTAATCAGATCTATGGTTTTAAATACCTCATCATCTATGGTCGGAGAATAATTAGGATCAACGTCAAAAGGACTGATAACAGGTAAAGCAATATCTTCTTCTATAGCTTGTAACCAAAAAATTGGTTTTGTCTGCTCGAGTATAACGAGCAAATATTTTTTCAGATGTTCAAAACCAGGCAATCCGTTTTCAAAAAAAATTATTTTCTCATCTTCCACAGTTATTTCGCCAAATAAAATCGTATTAAGCAACATTGTTTTTTTCCCCGTTTTCTTGCTGCTCCAGCAGCTATTTATTATAAGGTTTTATCTAAACGGCTGACCCGCCGTGGAATCTGAGGTTCAAAACGTGGTCTGTCTTTAGGGGTAAATCTGATTTCAATATCAGGATACTGCAGCATATGAAATTCGACTCTACCAGGTTCATAATGCATTTCTACCATTTTATCCATGATCCATTCTAAGGAAAATTCATGGGGAGTCCATTCTATTTCCATCTGCCCAGGATCCCAATCTATCTGAGGGCTTGGCAAAGAGTGTACAGTCAGATTTACAGGACCTCTGGCTCTATCGGCTATAATTTGACTAATAGAATTATGACGCTTATAAATAGCAGCCATTCTGTTGCCTTCTTCAGCAATTCGTCCTATTGCTTCCAGACCTATAGTATAGCTTTGTGCAGCATGCTGTTCTGTTCTCTGAAAAATAGACATGCGATCCAGCATTGCATTGCGCTGCGAACGATCTATCTGCATAGTCGGTAATCTATGATGAATTCTCATCTGCGGCGGATTATTTCTTATCCTGAATTCAGGTCTGCCAATACGCTCAATATTCAGTTTTGCCGGTATCGTCCTTACTTCCATAACTGGACGCTGCCGGGTAATCTCCATTTGCACGACACTCATCCGTTCTTTAGTTGTTATTATTTTTGTCTTAAAGGCAATACACGCCTCCAAATGTTTGTAAATTAAAAGGCACTAAAAATTAAAGTTCGATTAAATCTTTTGTTTTATCTCAAAAAATCAACCAGAGAAGGAACTATTACTCTGCTGCCAACAGCAAGAGCAGCATTATAAACAGCCTCCGCCATTTTGAAATGCATAATTACTTCACTTGGATCAATATCCTCTATATTAGAACGAACACCCTCATAATTGATAGCATCCTTTCCATATCTGTTACTCACAAGCTCCAGACGGTTAGTTCTCCCACCCAGATCTGCTGCCATTGCCAGAATTTCATTCTGTTTTTTCTGAAATTTATCTGCCATAGCACTGATTTCTTCACCTGAGCCATCACTTTCAAGCAAAGAGATCAGATCATCAAATAATTTCATTATATTCTCTTCACCTGTTCCTGCTACTTCATGTCCTGGGAAGGTAAGCGGCATTTCAAGACCTCTGCCTATTTCAAAACTCAGCTGTTGAAGAGGCAAAGTCGCAGGATCTACTGTTTCAAGATTAAAATTGTTATAAGTAATAGTTCCGTCATTTTCTTTTACAAAAGGAACCGTATTGGTATTATATCCACCAAAAATATATTTGCTGCCATATGTTGAATTAAGAGTTTGGAAAACATGCTCTTTGAGCTGCTTTATTTCTTCATTAATAGCAGTTTTTTCGCCTTCGCTAAGAACACCGTTCGCAGCCTGTATTGATCTTTCATATGCCGATTTCATAGATTCATTCAAATCCATAATTGCAGTTTCAACATGAGTAATCCATGTCTGAGCATCTTCGACATTTTTCTGATACTGATCAAGATCGCGTATTTTTGCCCTGATATCTATCGAAGTAACAACACTAACCGGGTCATCGGAAATTTTTGTTATCTTGCGATTACTGGACAACTGATTATTATACTGATTCATAGTTTTCATATTTCTATTGAGATTATTCAGATAGTTGCCTATCATCATTCCATTTGTAACACGCATGGTAATACTCCTTATCTATCAGCGGCCGACAAGACCGGTCTTGTTAATCAGTATATCTAACATTTCATCTATAGCCGTTATAACTCTGGCAGAAGCCGAATAGCTATGCTGGAATTTAATCAGATTGGTCATTTCTTCATCTAAAGAAACACCCGACAGAGACATTCTTTGCATATCTATACTCTGCTGCATTACATACTGGCTATCCTGCATTTTGTTCGTATGTGAAATTTCAATAGCCATTGTTCCTATCAGACTTTTCATGTAACTATTAAAACTGCCTATACCATTACCTATATCATTACGGTCAAAAAGTCCGATCATTGCCTTGACATTATCATTATTACCCTGTTCGTACATATTACTTTCTATTTCAACGCCCGAAGCAGCTATCTTATAGACATCATTTTTTATAATATCCGAAACATCAAAATTAGCTGCTGTTATTTGGCTATAATCTCCGCCATTATCATTAAAGAAATTAATACCGGTTTCCGAATCACTGCCTATTGGCATAGTCCAGCCTTGAGCATGTACAATATTGAATTCTTCCGCTAAATTTCTGGCAAAATGATTCAATTGCTCAACAACCCACGGTATACCCATATTATCAGTTGTATTGCCGTCCCTTAAATCAAGCATCGCCTTAAGAGCACCACCACTTATATCAACGGCAGTTGCATCATCACTCCATTGAACATGAAAAAGATTGGTCTGCAGACCGGTAGGAGGATCTGGCAAAGGGCTGATTTCTGCTTTAACAGCTTGCAACTTTGTAACATCCGAATGACTTACCAGTGCTTTACCACCTATTTCAACAGTAAGCTGATCATCACTATTTACGCTATATGTTATGTCAACTATTCCTGACAATTCATCAAGATAAAGATTGCGACGATCCCTAAGATCATTCGCTTTCTGTCCACTTAACTCATATCTTGAGATCTGTACATTAAGGTCGGCAATAGACTGTGCCAGATCATTAATTTGATTCGTTTTTACCTCAACTTGTGAATCAAGCTCGGTATGCTTTGAACTTAGTTGTTGGAAATAATGCTTAAAAGTTTCGGTCATCTTAAGAGCATTCTGAAGCATATTGGTGCGATACTCTTTATTAACAGGATCTTTACTCACTTCCTGGAGACTGTCTGTAAAATCAGCAATAGCTGACGTAATTCCTGTATTGCCAAGCTCATCAAACAAGGATTCAACATAAGCAAGACCGCTAGCCCGCTCATTCCAGTAATTCATCTGTGTGTTTTCGCGCCTGAACTGTCTGTCGAGAAACTCACTGCGAACCTGCTCAACTGTAATTATTCTTGCTCCACCACCTACAGAGCCCAATACACCTTGCGAAAAACGAGCATATCCTAATCCCGGTTCTATTGCAGCAAGACTAAGACGTTGCCTCGTATAACCTGTAGTATTTGCATTTGCAATATTGTGGGCAGAAACGTCAATCGCTTTTTGACTGACTGTTAATCCTTTGCGAGCTATTTCCAAACCATAAAAAGTACTCATTTATATCACATCATTTCATCAAAGAGGTTGGCAGACTGCGATTTTTTAGAGTCCAGACTGCCGTCGGCTGAATATGCTGTTGTTTCTTTTGTCTGAGTAGCAGTATCGAAGAGATAATCTATATAATTAAGATGAACCTCTATTAGTTTTGCATTTATCTGATTCTGCCTGTCAAGCTCTTGCAACAATTCGCTTAAAACATTCTGTTTATTCTTCAGTCCCTCATGATCTTTTTCAGAAAGATTTTCAGGCCAAGTATCTAAAGTAATTTCTTCAGGTCTTATTTTAAACTTTATTGCAATTTCCTTCGTCAAATCCATTCTTGCTTCTTCTATAGAAGATATCTCTTCTATAAGAGACTCTTCTTTAGAAACAATTTCATCAAGCAAAGCTATTTCACCTTTTACTATAGCTTGACGCTTTTGATCCGATAAATCGAGAAGAAGTCTGTATATGGATTCTTCTTTTGAAAGATAATCCAACAATTTCACCAGCGAATCATTCATATAACTCCACCCTGTCAGACAATAATATCAAGACCAACCTGCTCTACCATGCGCTGACTAATAATTTCAGCATTTGGTCTATACTGACCTGTACGAATCTGCTCTCTAATAGCATTTACTTTTTCAGCATTAAACTCTTCTGCCTGATGTGCTGTTTTAACAATGCTGGAATGCTCAAGTCCTTGTTTTGAAAGTTCAACTCTATCAGATTGAGTAGTCAATCTAGAAGGTGTACTCTGTGATTGATGACGCACATTATTCTCATATTTCTTGATTGCATTTGCACCAATATTAGGATCTATTCTCATATATATTCCTCCCCAGTCAGCCATAAAAACAAAATTTTCGTACGGCTAATATCATGTCACTTATATTTATCGAACAGATTACGGTTTTCTTGAATGCATTCTTTCATTAAAATCTTTAGAGTCTTTATCTGTATTTTTTGTTGGTTTCGCTATATTTGTTTTGTTTCGTTTGCTTAATGGCGAATCTGAAGCCCCTGCAAATGACTGCTGCACGCTTTTCAATTCATTGCTAAGCTGCATCTGACAACTATCACAATACCTGCCTGTCTGGATGTTGGTTGCACATCTTTCACACTTTAAGGCTGATGAAGCACTATCTAATTCTAATCTGCCTTCTCTCAACAACTGCAAAATTGTTCTTTCCTCAACCTCGGTAGCTTCAGATATTTCTGATATACCAGCATGCGGATTATCATATATATAATCTCTAACAGTTCTATATTCCTGATCAATTGCATCTATACAGCGTGGGCAATAAGGACTGGCTACATAATTAAACAGTTTACGGCATCTTTTGCATTGGCGAATATTATTCATTTTTTATCTCTCCATTAATTCTATTAGCGACGCAGATCATTAGCAGTTGCTTTCATATCGTCAGTTGTTGTTATAGCTCTACTTAAAAATGCATATGCTCTTTGTGCTTCTATGAGCTGAGTTAATTCCTCTGCTAGATCTACATTTGAGCCTTCTAAGTAACCTTGTCTAATTTCAGAATCCACGGCAATTTCAGCAGCTCCAGAAGCTGGCCCTACCTGCCATGTGCGACTCCCAGAGGCTTCTAAACCTGCCGGATTAGCGAAATCAAAAAAGCCGATTGCATCTAAAAATTGTCCGTCAACCGTTATTTCACCATTTATCCCTACCTCAGCCTGGTCAAAAGTAACAAGCGAAGTAATCGGCTCCTGATCTTGATTAAGAACAAATTGTCCATTACCAGTAACAAGATAATTCACGCCATTAAGCTCACTTGTGTGAAAAGAACCATCTCGTGTATATCTGACATTTCCATTCGCATCTTGCACCGCAAAAAAACCATTATTTGTCAATGTAAAATCAAGATTACGGCCCGTTTCCATCATAGGACCCTGAAGCATACTTTGAGTGGTTGCTCCTGTAAGCACGCCTGTACCTCTAAGCAAATTCTCTCCACTTTCAGGATCAGCCGGATTACGCATAGTCTGATATATCGTGTCCTGAAAATCGACACGATTACGCTTAAAACCGTGCGTATTAATATTTGCTATATTATTTGCCAGAGTATCTATTTTATTTTGTTGTGCAACCATGCCGGAAGCAGCTGTATAAAGTGATTGCGACATCTTTTTCCCTCCACAGGCATATACCTGAATAATATTTATAATTTATCTAATTTCCAAAATCAAACTCTTCCAAGGTCATTAACAGTCTTACCAAGTTTTTCGTCCATAATTTTTATCATTCTTTGATTTATCTCATAACTTCTCTGAATTTCGATCATATTTACCATCTGATTGGATAAATCAACATTTGACATTTCAACAAACCCTTGTCTAACTTGAACATTCTCAATCGGCTGTGCTCCGCCAGCAACTGAGTCATACATATTGCCACCCTGTTTTCTTAAATCAGTATCGTCTTCAAAGGCAACTATCCTCAGACGGTCAATATTTGCACCATTAACTTGAACATTTCCCTGTGAATCAACAGCAAAATCCAACTGGCCTATATTTATTTCTCCTTGTTCTCCTAAGACTCTGTTTCCAGAATCAGTAGTTAAAAAACCGTCTGCATCAAGCTGGAAATTACCAGCTCTTGTATAACGTTCTCCTTCTGGAGTATTAATAGCAAAAAAACCTTCACCTAGAATTGCAAAATCAGTATTGCTTCTGGTTTCCTGCAAAGATCCGGTCGCAAAATTTGTTACAACCTGGTCTATATGTATACCTGTATTTAAAGGTCCTACCGCCACTGAGCGCTGGACAATTGAAGGATCATTCATTCTCTCAATCATCAAATCTTCAAAAGAACGTGATACAAGACCATCTTGTTTAAATCCAACCGTAGTAGCATTGGAAAGGTTATTTATTACCACATCCATCCGCTTTTCCTGGGTTAACATACCAGTAGTTGCAGTATATAATCCTCTGATCATTTAATCTCACCTTTCTTTTTCAGTATCCTCTTATTATACCATATTTGACGCTATACTTTCGAATATACATACTCTGTTTCAAAGATTACCGATACGGTAATACTTTTTTTAAACTGTTACGCAGTTTTAGAATAATTCCTGAATGAATCTGAGAAATTCTCGACTCAGTGAGATCTAAAACTGCACCGATTTCTTTTAATGTAAGTTCATCATAATAATAAAGATTTAATACAATCTGATCTCTTTCTGACAATTCTTTAATTGCTTCAGTCAAAATATCTTTAAACTCCCTGCTCTCTAGATCACGGTCAAATACAGGATCTGTTTTGAATTGATATTCTTCTGTCACAGCTTCAGTTAGCAATTCATCAAGATGCAGTACACTTAAAAAATGAGCCTCACCTAAAACAGTGTGCAAATCCTCTACGGGCATCTGTAAATAATCAGCCAATTCTTGATCTGCCGGTGCTCTGCCAAGCGATTGTGCTAAAGCGTCATTTGCCTGTTCTACCTGTTTTATCCTCGTCCTGACATGGACAGGTGCCCAGTCCTGCTGACGCATATAATCAATTACAGCACCTCTGATTCTGATCTGAGCATATGTCTCAAATTTCACTTCTCTGTCCAGATCATATTTATCAATCGCATCAATCAACCCCAATACTCCACAGCTTATCAGATCATCAAAATCATGATATGTGCGGCTTGCAGGAAAAAGACGGTTTACCACCCGTTTAACCAAAGCAGTATACTCTATGATCAAATCATTACGCGCTTCAAGATTGCCGTTTATCTTAAAATCACGCCACAAATCATCCATTTTCTATGCTCACCATCCCTTCAGCGTGAATTTCAATGGCTGCATCTATTTCATTATATGATAAAACTGCCAGTTCCGGGGACATCTGTTCAACCATTTTTTTGAAATGGGGTCTAACAGCCGGAGAGGTAAGTACAACAGGATTTACGCCGATAGACATCAATCTTTCCAGAGATTGGCGAAGATTATGCAGCAACCTTTGGATCTGATCAGGAGATAATGCTACAAAAGAGCCTTGTTCTGTCTGCCTGAGTCTTTCAATAATAAGCTGTTCCAACTGAGGATCCAAAGTAATTACTCTTGCTTTTCCATCACCAACAAATCTTTTGCTGATTGTACGTTTCAGACGTTGTCTGCAGTGCTCTATAAGCAAATCAGGATTACGAGTTGCACCTGCATAATCGGATAAAGTTTCAAGAATTGTACCCATATCCCTGATTGAGACGCCTTCTCTTAAAAGTCCTGCCAGAACTTTCTGGACTTCGCCAAGCGTAAACAGCTTTGGTATAACTTCTTCTATAAGAGCAGGTTGTGACTGCCTTAGATTATCCATAAGAGTCTGTACCTGCTGACGATCAAGAAGTTCATTTGCATGTCTTTTAAGCAACTCAGAAAGATGAGTAGCCAACACAGAAGGTGGATCAACAATCGTATATCCTGCAAGTTCAGCTTTTTCACGTTCAGATTTTGTTACCCAGATCGCCGGCAATCCAAAGGCAGGTTCAATAGTATCTATGCCCTTGATAGGAATACTGCTTTCTTCCGCATTCATGGCAAGGAAATGATCGGCCATAATCTCGCCTCTGGCTATTTCTTCTCCTCTGATCCTTACAACATATTCATTTGTTTTTAAAAGCACATTATCTCTAAGCCTTATCCCGGGGATAATCAAACCAAGATCCATTGCACACTGGCGTCTGATCATAACAACACGGTCAGAAAGATCGCCTCCCTGGCTTGCATCAGCCAGAGGAATTAGTCCATAACCAAACTCTAATTCAATAGGATCTACACCAAGAAGTGAAACTACATTTTCTGGTTTTCTGCTCTCATTTGCTATTTCTTCACTAATTGTTTCCGGTAGAGGTTCAGCGGCTGCCGCAATTATTCTACGACGAATAATAGTAGCCATTACAATTAAGAGCAAAGCGATCATCCAAATAGGTAATCTGGGAAGACCTGGTATTAATCCCAAAGCCATTATTATCACACCTGCTGCATATAAAACAGTTGGCTGACTAAATAATTGGCTGGATATTTCAGCACCTAAATTATCTTCTGAAGCCGCTCTTGTAACAATAATACCTGTTGCCGTCGAAATCATAAGAGCAGGAATCTGACTTACAAGTCCATCACCAACAGTTGCCAAAGTATACTTTGAAATGACTTCTCCTACTTCTAGGTCGGAAGTCAACATACCTATAACGATACCACCAACGATATTTATTATTGTAACTAGAATAGATACTATTGCATCACCTTTTACAAACTTACTGGCACCATCCATAGCACCATAGAAATCCGCCTCACGTTGTATTTTCTGTCTGCGTATTTTGGCCTGTTGTTCATTAATCAAACCAGAATTCAGATCAGCATCAATCGCCATCTGCTTTCCAGGCATTGCATCAAGAGTAAATCTTGCAGCAACCTCCGCAACACGTTCAGAACCTTTTGTAATAACCAGAAACTGAATAATGACAATAATTGCAAAAATTATGACACCCACTACAATATTTCCGCCTATGACAAATCCTCCGAAAGTCCTGATAACAGCACCAGCTTCACCGTTATTACCAAGAATTAGACGAGTTGATGAAATGTTAAGTGCCAACCTAAAAAGCGTCAACAACAGCAGCAGGGGGGGAAACACCGAAAAATCAAGAGCTTCTTTTGTAAAAAGAGATAAAAGCAGAACGGTAACTGCCAAGGTAATATTAACGACCAAAAGAAAATCCAGAAAAACAGGGCTAAGTGGAACAATAATAAGTATAATTACGACAAAAACTATGCCTGCTATAAACACATCAGCAAACTTCATCAGCTTAACCCTCCTTTCACTTTTGCCACATAGGCAAGAACCTCTGCAACAGCTTGATATAAATCTATTGGTATCTGCTGGCCTATCTTGCACTGGGCATAAAGAGCCTGTGCCAGCGGTTTATTCTCGATAGTCATTATTTTATGTTCGGCAGCCCTTTCTTTAATTTTCTGAGCAATATAATTTTTACCTTTTGCTAACACAACAGGAGCAGTATCAATATCTGTATCATAACGCAAAGCAATGGCATAATGTGTAGGATTTGTTATTATCACATCAGCATGAGCTACATCTGACATCATACGAAGCATACCCATCTGCCTTTGTATTTGTTTTATTCTACCTTTTACCTGCGGATTTCCTTCAGTCATTTTATATTCATCTTTTACTTCCTGCTTGGTCATCTTCAAATCCTTTTCAAACTTCCACCACTGGTACAGATAATCGAAAAGAGCAAGAACAATAAGAACCGCACAGGCACGGAAAGCAAGATTAAACAGAATCTGGCTAATCATACCTAAAGCAACTGGTAGTCTATATCCAATCAAAGAAGGCAGACGCCGCAAATCATTATATATGATATCCCAGGACATAGCGATAATAATACTTATTTTAGCAATTGATTTTACCATTTCAACTATCGCTCTACTGGAAAAAATCCGCTTGGCACCTGAAATTGGATTTATTTTTTCCGGTTTTAATTTTAGAGTTTTAGTAGAAAATAAAAACCCTGTCTGTAAAAGGTTAACAATAATACCAACAGCTACAGCAAACCCAAGTAAAGGTGCTAAAATCCAGAAAACATCTCCAAGCAATCTCCTAAAGTACTGCATAGTCGATAATACTGTCATCGTTTCACTGCCAATGTCAGCCCCTGGCAAAAATTCATAAAAAATATCCATGATATTTGCGCCCATATTGCTAATCATTATTCGCAAAAAAGCTATCATTGAGATCAGGATTAAAGCGATACTCATATCTTGACTACGTAAAACATTACCCTGCTCGCGTTCGTCACGCCGCTTTTTCGGGGTCGCCTTTTCAGTTTTTTCACCACCACCATTGCCAGGCATCGCTATCCCCCCAGTCCCGCAATCATATTTTCCATTGAAATAAACATTTGCTCAAAAATATTATCTGTAAAAGTTATATAAAATGGCTGCATTGCGAACAGCACAATCAGTCCAATTATTATTTTGAGAGGAATACCAACCATATAAGCATGGAAATTAGGTACAGCCCTCATAAGTATGCCCATAGTAACTTCACTGATCAAAGCAGAACCAATGATCGGAAGCATCAAAGTTACTGCCATTGAAAACATTAGAAAAAAAGATTCCATGGCAACCTGAGCCAACTGAGGTTCAATTGAAACCTCTCCCACAGGTATTCTTTCATATGTCAGTCCCAGAATACGTATGAGTTTTAAGTGCCCGTTTAGTATAAAAAAATAAACAGTCATTGCTATATTAAGCAACATGGCTGAATATGTAGTTTGTGTTCCCATTGATGGGTCAAAAACCGCACCCATTCCTATACCCATCTGAATGTCTATCAACTGTCCAGCAACTGCAGGTATAGCATAGAAAACTACTGTTATATATCCTAATATCAAACCTATCAGCAATTCACCTATAATCAAAAAAATATATCTTACTGGCTGTCCTACATCAAAGTTTGAGGGCGGTGGGTATACTTGACTAAATATCATTGTCAGGATAAAAGCCAGACCCAGTCTAAATCTAACGGGAATGTTCCGACGCCCAAAAATCGGTGATATTGTAAAAAGACCTGATGATCGAACAAGAACCAGCAAATAATATGGCCATGACTGCAAATTCAACATCGGAAAGCCCGGTATCTCAATAACTGAGTTTAGTCCGGTCAAACCAACCGTTATTTCAACGAAATTAAGATATTGCAGATTGGCAATTACTGCTGGCATCTATACTCCTTTCTTAATCACATCTCAGGACATCAACGTAGGAATACTGTTAAACAGCATAGTTGTAAATTCAATCAGCGTAGTCAACATCCAACTGCCAAATATTACCAAAGCTAATAAAACGCCCATTATTTTCGGTACAAAAACGAGGGTCTGCTCGTTTATCTGTGTCATGGCCTGAAATATTGAAATTATAAGTCCAATTACCAAAGCGGTAATCAGTATTGGTGATGCCACTCTTAAAATCGTATATACGGCTTGCTGCATTACGGTCAGCATTTCACCTTGCGACATAATAATACTCCTTTCATGCTTTGCTAATTGAAACTGTTAAATAATGTTCTGATAACAAGCTCCCAACCATCCACAAGCACAAATAAAAGTATCTTGAACGGTAGAGAAATTACTGTTGGCGGCAACATCATCATACCCATAGACATCAAAGTACTGGCTACAATCATATCTATTACAAGAAAAGGTATAAATATAAAAAATCCTATTTGAAAAGCTCTTTTTAACTCACTGGTCATAAAGGCAGGGATGAGAACACTGGTTGGAATTTCATCAACAGTCGCAACTGACTGTATTCCTGCCATTTCCATAAACATCTCAAGGTCTTTAGTATATGTCTGCCTGCCCATAAAAGTTCTCAATGGCTGCATCGCTTCTTCTAAAGCCTCATCCTGATCAATCTGTCCGGCTACATAAGGTTGATATGCATTAGTGTTTATTTCGTTGAAAACAGGAGTCATAAAGAAAAAAGTCAAAAATAATGCCAATCCTACCAATACCTGATTCGGAGGTGTCTGTTGTGTACCCATAGCATTTCTGACAAAGGTCAACACAATAATTATACGGGTAAAGCTTGTCATCATTATCAAAATGGACGGTAAAAGTGATAACACAGTCAGCCAAAGCAGCAATTGAACTGTTGAAGCTCTATCATCTGGAAGTGTTATTTGTGCTGAAACTTTAGACCCTGTCATTAAAAGAACCAGGGGCAGACTTGATAAAGCCGCAATAACTTTGCCGGCAAAGAGTATCCTTTTTTTCCTCTTTTGCGTCATTTATCATCACCTGTCCTTGTTTTCTCATTGTCAATATTTTCAGAATAAGTTTTGCCGTTTGGTTGTTTCTTTTCTTCAGTTGCTTTATTTTGTTGATAGGACAAAGGGTCAGATAATCCTTTTATTCCTTTTTCCTTAATAATTTGATAAATTTTGCCAAAGGACGGCTGTTCAGTTGCTTCTGGATAATTAAGCATATCCGAATCAATTTCAGAAATAAGCTGAACAGATTGATTTGTCACTCCTATCAATAAAGATTTACCGGCAATTTCTATTATTGCAAGATATTTATCTTTTCCCAGTTGAACTCTCTCTTTGACCTTAATATTACGACTTGACTGGTTAGCCTGAGATCTGCGGCCAATCCAGCGTGTCGTAAAATAAGTTAATACTAATATAAGAACGGTTATAGCAATCATACCGAGCATATCCAGCCATAAATTTGACGAGGACATGCTTTTGAATGTTATTTCACTTGAAACAAAATATATACTCTGCATAACTATAACCGAACTCATCAACGTATATTCCGCAAACGGTTAGATGGCGAAATAATCTCTGTAATTCTCACACCATAGTTATCATCAATAACTATTACTTCACCTTTAGCAATCATTTTGCCATTTATAACAATATCTACCGGTTCACCCGCAACCTTATCAAGAGTAATTACAGAGCCCACACTTATATCAAGAATATCCTTAATAGTTTTTTTACTTTGTCCCAGCTCAACTGTAATCTGAAGCGGAACATCCATAATCATCTCAATGCCATCTTCTTGTGGTATACCTGACTCATTATTATCGAAATCATTTAATTGAACAGGTCTTACATCTACATGCTGCTCAGGGGTTCGAGAAGATAAATCTTTCCCCGGAGTGTGGTAAGGTGCTTGCTGGGATTGCATCTGAGGCCAGCCTGGATATTGCATATTAGGCTGACCCTGATATGGCGGATAACCATACTGGGGATATGGTGGATAAGGCATATGGGCATTGCTATTATCCCCACCTGGAGCCGGCGGATAGCCTGGGTAGCCTGGATAAGCTTGATTAGTGCCAGGTTGTGCTTGTGGCTGATTATAATTTTGTTGTTGCTCAGGTGGAGCATGTGGCGGCATTTGAACATTTGAATTATCAGGATTTGTTCCTGTCTTTGGCTCAGTTTGATAATAATTTTCGACAGGAGGCTGTGAAGCGGCAGGCACATCAGTAGAGGCGCTGCTTGCAATCTCAGATTGCTGACCCTCCTGTCTTTCAGCTATCGCTTCAGGTATTGTTTCAGCCAATTCTTCAGTATCATTTTCATCGGAAAAAGAGCCAAGAACAGTTCCAACAAGCTCACTTGCAAAACTCATTGGCATAAGCTGCATAATTCCACTGTCTATTATACCCTCGATCTCCATTTTGAAACCTATTTTTACAAGTGCATCAGACTCGCTATTTATAAGAGTCTTTATTTCCTGACCAGACAATTCAATCACAAGTGTTTGCGGTGGTGAAATATTTACGATACGATTGAGCATATCAGCCATTGATGTAGACATGCCACCCATCATTTGATTCATAGCTTCGCTGATAGCACTTAAATGAAGCTCACTTAAATCACTATCATCAATATTAGTACCGTCTCCACCCATCATTATATCGGTAATTTTCTTAACATCATCAATTCGAAGTATAAGAAGGTTATTGCCAACCACACCTTCTGTATATTGCACATCTACAATGACAAAAGGAATATCATATTCACTCGCCAAAATATCCGGAGTTGTACATTCCACCTGTGGTGTAGTAATTGATACCTTGCGACCCAAAATAGTGTATAAAGCTGTAGCTGCAGCTCCCATACAAATATTACCGATTTCACCAAGTGCATCTGCTTCCATCTCACTGAGGCATTCAGGCAAATCAGCAGGATCAATAGAATGATTAGCCTGAGATAAATCTGGCTCGGCTTCTTCAACCTGTTCCGAAGTTTCGGCTTGATAATCAGATTGTTCCACCATTTCTTCACCTACAACATCTGCGGCTGTATCTGTTGTAATTTCCTCAGAACCATCTCCTGTAGACTGAGCAGCTCCATTAAGCATTGCATTAATCTCTTCCTGGGACATCAGTTCACTCATCTTCTGATTCCTCCTCTTTTATTATTTCATCTACCCTGACAGCATAACGATTATTCCTTGTGCCCAGGATTCCGTACAGCCTCGGTATATGTCCGATTTCAATTTTAATTGGATCTCCAACCTTATTTTCCAATTGAATAACATCGCCAATCTGCAGATTAA
Organism: Ercella succinigenes; assembly: GCF_900002895.1. Classification (NCBI taxonomy): domain Bacteria; kingdom Bacillati; phylum Bacillota; class Clostridia; order Eubacteriales; family Oscillospiraceae; genus Ercella; species Ercella succinigenes. Next base: position 15,324 of record NZ_CDHP01000001.1, read on the forward strand.
TAAGATCACCTACTGTTATTGCCGTATCTGACAAAACAGCCTTCAATGGAATCAGAGTATGTCTTAGCTGATGCATGATTGTATCCTGATATGATTCATGCTTCATCGCATCCGGTGAGAGGCTTGTAAAAACTCTGACATTTAAATCTTTCGCTATAGGTTCTATTGCCATCTGAGGAATGCAGATATTAATTAAATCTTCATTGTCTCCCAACATAACACTCATAGTCACAATAGCTATCGTATCATTTGGTGATACAATCTGGGCAAACTGCATGCTCGTTTCAATAGTTTCCAGTGACGCCTTTATTTTTACAACTTTATTCCAGGCTTCATTAAATAAAGGCATAAACTGTCTTACTACTTTTTCCAGTATGACAAGATCTATTTCTGTAAACTGACGACGGTTTTCAGTTGGAGTTTCATGTCCACCTAAAAGACTCTCAAGAATAGAATAAGCAACACTAGGAGACATTTCTAAAAGAATCGAACCTTGCAGGGGTGTCATTTTGAATATAGCCAGTAGACTGGAGGCACTAACAGAATTAGCAAACTCCGCATAGGTCTGCTCTTCAACCGAAACAACTTTAATATCACAATAAGCACCCAGATTTCCCGTCAGATGCGTAGCAAGTAATCTTGCAAGATTATCATGTATTGTTCGCAAGGTTCTGATCTGATCCCTGGGAATCTTATTTGCTGTGCGAAAATCATACTGTCTGACTGACAGCTGCGGTTCCTCTTCATTAATTCCGGTATCAGCTGCGCCTGTACTTAAGGCATTCAGAAGTTGATCTATTTCGCTTTGTGACAATACTTCAGACAACGCTTTTCACTTCCTTGTTCATTTATTTAAGCCAATAATTATTGAATAACAAATTCATTAAAATATATTTCCAGAAATTCATCAGTCTGGAATTCTGAAGAAAATTCTTTATTCAGTGCGGCAATAATTTCTTTTCTCAAATCTTTACTCGTTTTGCCATCTTTAAGTTCTGCTTCATTTTTGCCACGCAAAATGAAAATGATGGTGTTACGAATACGATGGTTATTTTCTATTAGAATATCTTTATTATCAGAATTATACATATACAAAATGACATCCGTCTTAAGAAGACTTGTACTGTTTTGGATATCAGTAACGAAGTATTCTCCAGGATCATAGTTGAAAGTCTTATCAACAACTTTATCCTTATTCAAAAGGTAATAGGCAACTCCACCGGCAATCAAAGCTACGACCAAAACAATGATGATAATTTTCTTTAACAAAGCGTTACTCCCCTGTCTTCATTTATTTTTTCTTCCAATACCCTGCATTTATGTTTTTATGCAAAGTAATTATATTTGCAATTAATATATTTAATTAGGTCTGCTACTAAGCAGAATATCTACTCTGTTATTTTGATCGCGTCCCTCTTCTGTATCATTTGTAGCCACTGGTCTTTGATCACCATAGCCTTGCGTATATGACAAGCTGGGACTTACTCCACTGTTTGCAAGTAAAACCTCAAGAACTCTTGTGGATCTTCGGCCTGCTAAATCCCATTTACTGGTCATATCTCCTTCTACCGGAGTTACAGAATCAGTGTGTCCTTCAGTATGCATAGAAGTAACAATTGGGGCATAAGGCTGAATTACAGCTGATACCTGCTGCAATAATCCCATAGCATCAGGTCTTAGCTGATCACTGCCAGGCTCAAAAATGACAGATGCAATTAATCTTATCCTAATACTTGACTCTCCACGTTCAATTGCTACGGCAGGACCTATACTGGAATTTGCCATTACAGCTGCAATCTGATCAGACAACTCTGTCATCTGCGTTATATAAGCAGGTACAGGCGTTGGAGCAGGTGTCGGAGGCGCTTCTGTAGGAGGTGTTGTGGGTACAGGAGTTGGAATTGCCGTGGGTGCTGGTGTAGCTGTTGGTGCCGGAGTTGGTGTAGGATCTAAAGTAGGTTCAGTTGTCTCCTGCGTCGGTCTAGTTGTAGTAGGCATCGCATCAATCGGATCAGTCACTCCACTTGGCTCTTCCGGTCCTGCAGGAACAAAATTATCCATTACACCGGAAGCCCCGGAAAATGATTTTACCAGCTGCTCCCATTTAGCAGCATCTATTGTAGAAAAGGAAAACAACAGGACAAAAAAACATAACAAAAGTGTTACGAGATCGCCATAGGTATCCATCCAGTTGGCGCCACCACCCTGTTCATCCTGTGATCGTTTCTTTTTCATCTATTGATACTGCTCCTTCCTGACTTAGTGATTGTTTCTTATTATTCGCTTTTTCTGGTATAAAAGCATCTAGCTTTTCTTTAATAATTCTAGGATTCTCACCATTTTGTATTGAAAGAATTCCTTCCATCATCAGAGCTAGTCTGTTTTGCCTCAAAGCAGAAGCAGTTCTAAGTTTATTTGCCATGGGAGTAAAAAACAGATTAGCCATAATTACACCATAAAAGGTCGTTACAAGTGCAGTTGCCATACTTGGGCCAAGTGCATCTACATCTGATAAAAAAGCAAGCATATTAATTAGACCAATCAATGTACCAACCATACCAAAAGCTGGTGAAAAAGCAGATGCACTAAGCAGAATTTTTATAGCCTGCTGATCTTCTTCCTCTCTAAGAACGGTCTCTGCCTCCAAAATATCTTTTACCAGTTCAGGATCTGTACCGTCAATGACAAGTTCCATACCCTTCTGTAAAAACGGATCTCCAAAAGCTTCACCGTCTAATGCCAGCAGACCTTCTCTCCTTGCTGTATTTGCAAGTTCTATAATTTTTTCAGAATCAGCATTAAGATCTATTTGCGGTTTAACAAATGCATCCTTAAATTTTGGCAGTGATTCTCCCAGCTGTTCAAAAGAATATGAAACCATAGTGGCACTTATTACACCACCGATAACAATCATGATTCCTGCTGGATCGACGTATCCACCAAGATCACCGCCTATCATAATACCACCGACAATTAAGATAATTCCTGCCAGCATTCCAACTATTGAAGATAAATTCATACCATTTCCTCTTTTCCTGTTTTAACCTGTATTCTACCGTCATGAAAGCAATGATACCTGAACGAAACTATCTTATTTAATATCTCGCTCGTTGTATCTGTAACAACAAGCTTTTTACCATTAACCAGCGTTATGACTGTATCAGGAGTTTCCTCTACTGTTTCAATCAAATCACTATTAAGATAAAAGGCTTTATTATTAAGTCTTGTCAATTCGATCATAGTACGCTCCAGCTTTCTTTACGGTTTATTTAGTAGAATAGTAAGTCCGTTGTCTATACCTTATCGTCGAAAATGGTATATTCTTGACTGTTCACTTTATCAGATTATCTCTTGAGATTTACAAGTTCTTCCAGCAGACTGTCAGAAGTTGTTATAACTCGGGAATTAGCCTGGAATCCACGCTGAGTGATAATCATATCTGTAAATTCTTTAGCAAGATCAACATTAGACATTTCAAGAGAAGCAGGATTTAAATATGATGTTCCTTCTATCCCAGGAGCATTTACAATCGGCAACCCGGAGTTCTGACTGACATCATAAAGATTATTACCCATTTTTGTTAATCCGTTCTGGTTATTAAAATTAGCCAGAGCAATACGTCCAACAACTTCTCTTTCTTGTGTAGTACGGTTAATACCCACAATCTCACCGGTCTTGCTAATACTGATGTCATAGTAATCGTCAGGTATAACAATATTTTCAAGTGATGTCATATCATCATAATCAGCCGGCAGCGTATCTCCCATCCAGCCCTGTACAATAAGTCCATTTGAGTTTATTAGATTATTTGCTGCATCTGTAGTAAAATTACCAGCTCTGGTAAAATAATCCGACGCACCATCTGAAACGATAAAGAAGCCATCTCCCTCAATGCTCAAATCAAGTGCCGAACCGGTATATTCAGTTGCTGACCTTGTAAACATAGTATCTATAGAACCAACCGTCATACCAAGACCAACCTGCTGAGGATTAACACCTCCTGTATTTGCACCGGGAGCAGTTGCAGGGTTTATAGTCTGACTGTAAATATCCTGAAAAGTAACACGGCTTGATTTAAAGCCGACAGTATTTACATTAGCAATATTATTACCGATAACATCCATTTTTGTCTGATGATTTTTTAATCCGGAAACACCGGAATATAGTGAGCGTAACATAATTTATTTCCTCCTTAATAATCCATAACCTGAGTTGTGGGATCGCCTAAGCTTATTATTTCTGAATTTTGTCCAGTAACTGTTGTCTGATTACTGCTATTTACAGTAGTTTGTTCATTTATATTATCTGCCGGAGCAGTTGTATTATTATCCGCCGAAAATTCTGCGCTAGTATTATTCGCTGTAATATTTTCTGTATCCTCTACAGCAGAGTTTCCAGACTCATTATCTGTCTCATTTGAACCTGCGGATGCTTCAGTGTCTGAATCCGGTGGAACTACCGGTACGTCTATATCTGCCTCATAAACAACAATATCATTGTTAAAAGGAATATAGTGCTTACCGTCAATTTCCAAATATGCTGCCCCTCCAGAAGATAAAACTCCCGTAACAACACCATATATTTCAACAGGATTGCCGCTGTCATCGTTAACAACAGAATAGACATTTTTGCCCATGAGATTATATGCCTGACCAAATGTAAAACTGTTGTTTAAGGCCTGCATTTGCTCAAGAGTACTGAATTGAGCAAGCTGAGCAATAAATTCTTTGTCTTCCATCGGACTTAAAGGATCCTGGTTCTGAAGCTGTGCTACCAGAAGCTTAAGGAAATCATCTTTACCCAGAGTGTCTTTAACCTCTCTGGTACTATTACTTGAATATTGCTGAATTGCTGCTCCTGACTGAATTGCTGCATCTATCGGCATATTTATTACCTCCTTTTCAGGCAAAATAATCTACAGAACCGTTTTGATCCTGTTTCAATCGATTGGTTTGTATGATACGTTTGTCATCTATCGAATTAATTCCTGACTGACTTAATGAACCATTTCTATGATTAAATTTTATGAAATTGTTATCCTGTTTTTCAAAAGATTGCGCATTTTCTCCTTGCTGGCTGGTCTGGTCTGAAAAATCAGAAAGAATCTCGGTTTGAACAATATCAAACCCTTTATCTCGCAAAGCCTGCTGCAAATCATTTGCTTGCTGTGCTAAAAGCTCTCTTGTCATAGCAGTATCACTGATAAGCTGTGCTATGAGTCCATCGCTGCTTTTGATCAAACGTATTTCAAGCTTGCCAAACTCGTCTGGACGCAGACTCATCGTAAGCTGCTGAGTTGTTCCTAATCTTTGAATATCAATATTATTTATGATTTGACCATGCAAATTATCAGAATCGCCTATTATCGAATTTTCAGAGAAATTTTGCTTTTGTATTTCAAGTTCTAATTCACCATATTCTTGAACTTTGTTCTCCGCTGACTGAACTATCTGTTGATCAAAGATTTCTTTTCTTAGAAACTCATTCTCAGATTCAGGTTGATTCTGATATTCAAAACTATTTTCAATGTTTACATCCGCATCAATCGATGTTGTCTGCTGATCAGAAGACAAATCAGTCTCTATATTGCTAACTGCATCTTTATTATCGCTATCATTATTTTGATATCGCAGACTTCTTAATCTTATTTCTGCATTTTTTATTCGATTTACATCTGTATTGCTTGAATTTGTTTGTATGTTTATATCAGGAATTTGATCTGAAAATAAATTAGCGGCTTCTGGCTCTGTATCTGTTGGTATAAAATCATTTACAGTATTAGCGCTATGTGAATCTAACACATTAGGATTAAGATCAGAATTATGAGCTATATCTTCAGGGACAATCAAATTATTGGAAAAATTGTTTGCTTTCGTATTATTATTAACATCTTCATGGTCTGTTGTTATATCTGAAAAACCGGGTAAATCTACACTGGTAGGAAAAGATTTTTGTTCTTCTATGCCTTCATCAATAACCGGCATTTCAAGATTTAACCCATTAGCTTCAATAGAAACTGTTTGCTCAGAAATATCATTGTCTAAACAATTATCTGTAGAATTATTTGTAGAATTATTTGTAGAAAGAAGAGAGGAAATAGTTGAAAAATAAGGGGTCATTATGATATTTTCATCCGACTCAGAAACATCTTCGAAAAAAGAGTTTTCTTCATCAAGCTCATTTAATTCTAACGCGCCTTCCGAATCAGATGAATTTAATTCAACATTTACATCATTAGTATTTTTATTATCAAAACGATCACTGATAGATTCTGAATTCCTTTGCTGATCTACATTATACGAGTCTTTTCTAATATCTTTTTTAGCAACATCAAAAGATAAAGACTTAGCTAAAATATCATCAAAGAACATACTGCTGTCTGACTTGGCAGTTTTATTATCAACCAAAGACCCTTTTTGCAATAAAGAGGGATTTATTTTATCAGTATATGACATATTCTTACCTTTCTTACTTCTTTGCTCTCTTAAAGTTTAATATGCTTTTATTGTCACTACCTTGAACCGGTGGTTGAAAGCATTTTACTTGTCAAAGATGATGCCTGCTCCGGTTCAAGAAGAGCTAATATCTGCGAAGCTTTTGCCTCGCTGAGGTTGCGTAATATCTTTATCAAATCATCTTCATTTTCCATTGTCCCCAGAATATTAGCAGCCGTCTGGGCATCCATGGATTCATATAGAGTTATTATTTCGGCCAATTCTGCTTCTTGACCTTCGACACGAGCCTTGTAAACATCTAGCTCTTTCTCTCTCTCATCAAGATTATCTTTTAATTCCTCAAGAGCTTCTTTTTCCTGCAACAATGAAGTTTGATCAATCTGAATCTGCTGCTGTTGCGTTTCGATTTCTGCTTCCAGCTTACTTAATTCATTTCTCCTGTTTTCAATAATCACATAAGAATCTTGATCAAGTTTTAAACCACCTATCACTATACTTCTTACGTTGCCTACATTAAAGTAATAAAAAGCTATTCCTACTGCTATCAAAAGAAGAACAAAAAAGACACCGTACAGGAAACCTGCAAAAACCGCACCTCCGTGACTGGTTTGCTTCGGGGTAGCCGCTTCTCTACCCTTTTTAGCAGCCTTCTCTTCCTTGGCTTTTTGTTTTGCAGTACTTCTGGCTTCTGATTTTGCTTGTTTATCTGCTTTTTTTCTAGCTGCCTGAAGTTCTGGCGGCAATGTGCTTTTAACTTGTTTTGTGTCCTGATTTGCCAACAGCTTATCCTCCAGGTTCTGTTACGGGGTTCAGGCGAAAGGTGATCATATCATCAACCGCCTTTTCTTCTTCTTTTGCAACTTCTTTTCTATATGCTTCAAACTGTTTCTTTTTCATTTTAAGCAATGACTTTATCTCATTCATAGTTCTAACCAGTCTGGATTGAACCTGATCTTTTTCTTCTTCAAGCTGAGCAATCAATATTTTTTGTTCATCCTGCAAATCATGCAGCCTGTTGAAATATTGATCATATTGTCTGTAATCAGGCGAAACCCAACCTTTTTGCAGACTACTCTGCCAGTCATTTCGCAAATTGACTTCTTCTTCCAGCAAAGCCTCTAATATATCCTGAGCCTCTAACAGCTTTTGGATAGCTATTGCGAGATCTTCTTTTCTGTCTTTTTCTTCACGCTCTTTAATTGATAATAAAGTCTCCAGTGTAAATTCAAATTTTTTCATTTTTCACCTGAACCTTTCATCATATTCAATAGATCAACCGAATCTTCAAAATCTGTAGACTCATGAATATCTTGTTTTAGAAAACTAATAATACTGGGATAAATCATAATAGCTTGATCAATTTCAGGATTTGTTCCTCTTTTATATGCACCAATACTAATAAGATCCTGCGATTCATTATAAATACTTAAGTTGTTTTTCAGAAATCCTGCTGAATCAAGATGCTCTCTGTCTGTGATATCAGGCATAATTCTGCTAATGCTTGCCAAAACATCTATTGCTGGATAATGATTACGATGAGCCAATTCTCTAGATAACACAATATGTCCATCAAGTATACCTCTGACAGTATCTGCTACCGGTTCATTCATGTCATCTCCTTCAACCAAAACAGTATATAATGCAGTAATTGAACCTTTATCGGAATTACCGCTTCGTTCTAAAAGTTTTGGTAAAACATTAAAAACAGATGGTGTATATCCACGTGATACAGGAGGTTCTCCTATAGCCATTCCTATTTCTCTTTGTGCCATAGCAAAGCGCGTAAGTGAATCCATAAGCAACAGCACCGACAATCCCTGATCTCGGAAAAATTCAGCAATTGCAGTTCCAAGCATAGCAGACTTCTGCCTGACTATGGCAGGTTGATCTGAAGTAGCAATGACGAGTATTGATTTCTTCAACCCTTCTTCACCCAGATCTTTTTCTATGAATTCTCTGACTTCACGACCACGTTCTCCAACAAGTGTTATGACATTAATATCTACGTCACTATTTCTTGCCATCATTCCCAACAAAGTACTTTTACCTACACCACTACCAGCAAAAATACCCATACGTTGTCCTCTACCACAGGTAAGAAGTCCATCAATTGCTCTTACCCCAAGAGGCAATGGATTTTTTATACGCTGTCTTGTCAAAGGGTTCGGAGGCGGGTTATCCGAACTATAATATTCTTCTACATCAAGCTTACCCAGGTCATCAATCGGATTACCTAGGCCGTCAAGAATTCTTCCTTTGAGTCCCATTCCAACCGGAACCTGTAAACAACTACCTGTTGCCAGAACCCTGCTACCAGGCCCTATGCCGGTTAAACTGCCAAATGGCATCAACAAAATATGATTGTCTCTAAAACCTACGACCTCTGCATCTATATATGAATCTTCTTCCAAAGTGAAAATTTGACAAACATCCCCCATCCTAGCTAAAGGGCCAATCGATTCTACTGTCAAACCAATCAGTTGGCAAACATAACCGCTTTCCTCAACGGTGTCTATTTCATTGAGTTTTTTACTATATCTGCTCAAGTCAATAGTGTTCATCAAAATTACCTTAACCCTTCATCGCCTTGCCTATTCGCTCCAGCTGTAGCTGGGCACTGGCATCAAATCTTCCTCTTGCTGTTTCAATGATGCAGCTGCCGGAAGGAAGCTTTTCATCTCCAACAAATTGTATCGTGCCAGATTCATCAGTAAACAAATCTGGTTGTGAAGCAACAAATAACTGGTATTCCCTATCATTAAGATATACCGTTGCCTTTTCTTGTTTCTTTAAGCGATCAAGAGCTTTTCTCAAAAAAGCATGATAAGATTTATTCTTTTTTGAAAGCTCAACTCCAATTATTTTGCCAGCTACTTCGAGTGAAAGATCGAGTATCTGTTCTTCCATTCCTGACAAAAGATCATCTGGTTTTTTTGACAATTCTTTGGCAATCTCATGAAAAGATTTTTGAATCTGTGTCAATTGCTGTTCATACATAACCTGGGCAGCAATCTGCCCTTCTCTGAAACCATCCTGATAACCAGCCTGACGCTCTGCCATAACTTTCAATTTATTTTGCTGTAATGTCAAAGCTGCCTGCTGTCTTGCTTCTGCTTTTATTCTGTCAGCTTCATCCTCAGCTCGTCTTATAATCTGCTGAACAGACATATTCTCTTTTGACTTATTAGCCATATCACGATCTTTATTTACAGTTGCATAGGATGTTCCTTTATTTTGCAGATATTTATTGGCCGTGTTTTCTGATTTTATATCTTCAGATAATGTACCGGATCTATCATCTTTGCCACGAACAGATTGAAATATATCTTTGAATGATTTACCGGCAGTATCCTGATTTTTTTCTTCATCGGAATTTAATCCTGTTTCTTCTTTCAAAAGCTCGCCAAAATCCGGTTTAGATACAGTAACCGGCCGCTCAGATTCCATGAACACATTAGGTGATTTATGAATCTTAGCCAATCAGCTCGTCCTCCGATCCTCTTATTATTACAACCTCGCCTGCTTCTTCAAGATTTCTGATAATAGTAACAATCCTTTGTTGTGCCTCTTCAACATCCTTTAGACGAACAGGTCCTGTTACCGACATCTCATCTCTAATCATTTCCTGCATACGTTTGGACATGTTTTCAAAAATAAAGTCAGAAACATGACTTTTAACACCCTTGAGTGCCAGAACAAGATCAGGCTGAGCAACATCCTTGAGAACACGCTGAATTGAAACACGATTAAGGTTAACAATATCTTCAAACAGAAACATTCTGCTCTTGATTTCATCAACTAATTCTCTATTCTGGTCACTTAAGCTCTCAAGTATATGTTTTTCTGTACCGCGGTCGACAGAATTGAGTATATCTACACTCGTTTGTATACCACCAACACGTGTATAATCTGATACTCCGGTTGAGGAAAGTTTCTTCTCTAAAATTCTCTCGACTTCTTTTATATGTTCAGGGGATGTTTTACCCATCTTAGCTATTTTAGCAAGGACATCACTTTGAATTTCAGGAGGCAAAGAACTCAAAACAGAACCAGCTTGTCTGGCATCAAGGTAGGAAAGTACCAAAGCTATCGTCTGAGGCTGTTCATTTTGTATCATATTCAGTAATTGAGTTGAGTCAAGTTTTCGAGCAAAATCAAATGGGCGCACCTGCAGAGATGAGGTAAGTTTACCTATCAGTTCATAGGCTCTTTGTTGACCTATGGCCTGGTTGAGAATATCTCTGGCATACTCAATGCCACCCTCCATTATATAATTCTGGGCTAGATACGCCTGATGAAATTCATTTATAATCTCCTGTTGAGTTTCTGTATCTACCCTTCTTACATTAGCTATCTCAAGCGTTAATTGCTCTATTTCATCTTCGCTTAGCTGCTTAAATATTTTAGCAGAATAATCTTTACCCAAAGCAATAAGTAAAATAGCAGCTTTTTCTTGTGGGGTTCTTTCTCCAGTTTCATATGATGCCATAATTACAGATACTCTCCTTTCTTCTAGAATAAATCAGTCGGAATTCAGCCAGCTGCGGACAATATTGGCTACCAGATCGGGACTATTATCGATGTACTTTTCAAGGTCATCTCTTTCCTTATGTTTCTTCTCTTTGGGCAATAATCCGTCTTCACCTTCGGCAGTCCCTTCCAGCCCGCTGGCAGCAAGTATCTGTGCAGTTTCGGGATCAAGTGATGGAAACATCTCGGCAACCTCTTCTTCAGGTGTCTGTTTTCTGGTTTTCCTCAAAATAATTAGAATGATAACTACTATTACAATTATCGCCAGAGCCAGCAGTATGAAGAATCTAATCATTTGCCAGCGCTGTATACGCTCATTTAATTCATTGTATGATTCCCAGGCTTCCTGCGCATCAGCTGCTCCGTTAAACGGAAGTGTCTCTACCGCTATATATTGTGGATCTACCCCAACAGCTGCTGAAACCAAATTAATTACACTTTCAGTGTAATCATCTCCAGGTTCCATATCCCTGCTGTCAATAATTACAGACACACTAAGATCCTCAATACTGCCTTTGGCTTTACCTAAAGTTTCTTTTATCGTATTTATTTCATAATTTATAGTTTCAGAATTACGTTCGTATATAGCATTGCCTGTGTCTACAACCGGATATATGGGAACATCTGCTCCGTTTTCACCAGTTCCTGCTTCTCCTCCTACGGCAGCAGCATCATTAGCAACTTCCCTAATCTGATCAATACTGGCAATAATGCCGTTAGTAGAACCTTCCATAGGTTCAAAACGAACACTTTCAACAAGGGCATCGTCAAAATTAAGGACTACATTAACCTCTGTCATTACCTTGCCAACACCAAAAACCGGTTGAAGTAAATCATTAACCTGTTTTTTAAGTCTTTCGCTAACTTCACGCTGCAGACTCTGCTGATTCTCTGTGTTAAAAGTTTCTGAACCTTCACTGACACTTAAAACATTCATCTGACTATCAATTACTGTTATATTTTCTTTATTAAGATTGGGAACACTCCGCTGAACAAGCTCTGTTATGGCACGTACATTTTGCTCGCTCAAATCTGCACCTGGTCGCAAAGTAAGTAAAACAGCAGCAGTAGCAGGAGTAACTCTGTCTTCTATTACGAAAGAACTTTCAGTTGGAATAATAAGAGAAACTCTTGCATCCGCAACAGCCGAGAAAGTCTTTATTGCATTTTGCAAATCCTGCTGCAGCTGGTATCTCCTGTAAACCGCTTTATCCTCTTCGGTAATACCAAAGCCTGATCCCTGTTCAAGAATATTCAGATTGGCACTGTTTTCGGGCAAACCGGCAGCAGCCAAATCCATTCTCAGACGATCAACCTGCGATTCAGGCACAAGAATAGTACTGCTCCCCTGAGTCCTGGCAGAAACACCCATTTCTTCAAGTTGAGACATAATCTCGCCTGCTTCCTCAGCTTCGAGATTACTATAAAGCACGCTATACTGGGTTTGATTCAGATACCATACAAGAAAACCTAAAAGAATGATAACTACTGTCCCTACGACAATTATCATTCTTTTTTGACTGGCAGAAAACTTTTGCCAGAATTCTTTCACCTTACTCCAGGCGTTTTTAAATGAATTAGTTAAAGCGGTTTTATCCACAATTATCGGCCTCTTTATTTCTATATATTAATTTTTGCAGGTCAGAAAGCAAGTATATATTAACTAACGATGCTCACTTAAATCAAAAAACTTATTCTTAAACAAAATAATCAGAGCTGCATTCTCATAATTTCATTGTAGGCTTCAAGAACTTTATTTCTTACAGTCATTGTCAGCTGTAAAGTCACATCTGCCTTTTCTGCTGCCAAAACAACAGAATGAACACTTTCCGCTTCACCCGACAAAAGTGAAAGCTCAGCCTGGTTAGCAGCAGCTACAGCAGCCTCTGCCGGTTCTTGTATCTTATTCAAAACATCTGCAAAACTTATGTTTTGATTTTGAACATCACGTCCCAGATCGGCAATCGGTGTATTTAACCTCTCAAAAGCTTGTGGATTTACTTGAGCAAGCCATTGGCTGGTACTTAGATTTTCAATCATTATTAATCTCTCACTTTCACATCAAACTATTATTTTCCAATTTCCAAAGCTTTAGCAGCCATACTTTTGCTGGCATTAACAACTGTAAGATTTGCTTCATAAGAACGAGTTGCAGAAATCATGTCTACATATTCTCGAACGATATCAACATTTGGCATTTCAACATATCCTTCTTCATTAGCATCAGGATGTGTCGGATCATACTGAATTTTGAAATCTGACTCATCTGCCGGTGTCGCAACCACCCTGACCCCTGAACCTGCTGCAGACAAACCACGTCTTTCTGCCAAAACATCGGCAAAGCGTATAGAACGCCCTTCAGCAAGCACCGTTGTTCTTCGTTGATAAGGAGTTCCATCTGCAGTTCTTGTAGTTGTTGCATTTGCTATATTCTGAGCAACAACATCCATCCGAAAGCTCTGTGCAGTAAGACCTGAAGCACTTATATTAATAGCATCAAACATACCCATTTATATCACTTCCCATCTCTAACTATTGTTTTTAGTCTGCCCAGTTCTTTGTTAATTGCGTATGTCATCGTATTGTAGAGGATATTATTCTTTGACAAAGCAACCATTTCAGCATCAGGATCAACATTATTCCCATCCATCCTCATAGCAGTATCAGCCGAGGAAACCTCAGGTTTCAAGTTATCAATGTCCAAGCCGTATATATCTATATGTTTAGCAGTGGTAATTCGTTCTATGTCGTTGCGCCCACTAATCTTCCTGGCATCTGTCCTCGCCACGATATCCGATTTCGATGCAGCTTCCATTGCATTTGCGAAAATATTTTCAAATCTGACCTGTGAAGCTTTAAAATCCGGGGTATCAACATTAGCAATGTTGTTTGAAATCACTTCGTTTCTTAACCAACTTGCGTCTAAGCCCTTTTCCATGATATTTACCTGATTTAACAAACCATCTATCATATATCCACCTCACATAATTTCCAAAGCTCAAAAATATTTTTCCTAAATAATCAAATTTCAATTAAAGTTTTGCACATATTGTGCGATATTATAAGATAAGTGATACAGACGTTCCATTTTGCAGTGTCACAACGGTTTAAAAAAGACGGTTCACAGTTGTACCGTCGCAAAAGAGTCCGTATAGACTCTGTTTAAATGCAACTGGCTGCCATTGGTACAAGAGAAAATAGTTAATGCTATAAAACTCTAAATACTATACCTTTAGGCCCTGTAGTTTTGCGTAACCGTCTTTCGCCGGTTTTGCCTTTTCTGTCTGTATTTTTTTAGCTGTTTTCAAGTTTAACTTGACATCTTCTTTACGTCAATAGTAATTAGGACAATATTTTTATTAATATTTATATATTATCAACATATTTTTCTGATATATCGTAATTATTATAAACTACTATAATTATAATAAGATCATCAATTTGATTGCAAAAGGGAGTATTCATGAAAAACAACTAATATCATATTCTATTTATTCTTAAATATTTATTGCATTCTGTATCTTTCAGTCTATTTTTGTTATAAAACGATAGTCGAAAAACGTTTTCGACTATCGTTTTCACATTAATATTTCTTTATTATATTTTTTTGTTTAACCAAATTTACTTTATTGTAACGATACGTTAACATGAGCTATTGCTATTTTCAATCACAAATATTTATTAGTATTGTTTTTTTAACATACAACGTACTGAGATTGTAATTTCAAAATTAATTTTTGTCATCAAAACAGTCATTGACAAAACCATGACAGCTTACTGTAATCTAAAATGACTTATTGATTCATATAGCAATTTTGCTTGTTCTGAAAGAAGCTCACTGGTTGAGGCAGTCTCCTCTGATGTCGCCGAGTTGTTTTGAACAACTGAAGAAACTTGTTCTATGCCTTGGTTAATTTGCGTAATACCTCCTGCCTGCTCATTAGACGCATTAGCAATTTCTGCAACAAGTACAGCAGTCTCATTTATGCTATCAACAATTTCAACCAAAGATTTAGCAGTCTCACTGGCAATCTCTGTGCCGCCCTCAACCTTACTGATTGTAGATTCAATATACTGTGTGGTTTCTCTGGCAGCTTCCGCACTGCGGGCAGCAAGATTACGAACTTCTTCAGCTACAACAGCAAAACCTTTACCGTGCTGACCTGCTCTGGCTGCTTCTACCGCTGCATTTAAGGCAAGAATATTAGTCTGAAAAGCAATTTCATCTATAACTTTGATAATTTTAGCAATATTAGTTGATGCATCATTTATATCATGCATTGCTTCCAGCATTGTCTTCATTTGCAAATTGCCTCTATCGGCACTTTCATGTGCTTTTTGTGACAAATTATTCGCACTTGAGGCATTTGTCGCATTCTGTCTTGTTTGCGAAGCTATTTCTGTAATTGAAGCTGACAATTCTTCAATAGAACTGGCTTGCTCAGTCGAACCCTGAGATAAAGCTCCGCTAGCATTAGATATTTCCTGCGCACTGGCAGCTACTTGTTCAGAAGTCTGCAAAATGTTAAACATCAGACCAGAAAGTGATGAAACCGTAGTATTTATCGATTCTTTTATACCTTTGTAACTGCCTTCGTATTCGCCAAGCATATTAGCTGTTAGATCACCATTAGACAACAGGTTTAATACTGTTTCCATTTCATTAAGCGGTTCAGACATTGCCTGTAATGCATTGTTCAAACCTTGAATTACTTTCTTGAACTCTCCTCTAAACTGACCTATGTCTGCTCTGTATTCAAGATCACCACGCTGAGCAGCCGAAGCAACTTCATCTGCCTGATCAGCTATATTTTGAACTGCTTCCATCATTCCAATCATAGCCGGAAGCAGTTTATTGTTTTCATCTGCTTCAGATTTAGCAGCAATTAATGCAGGGTAAAGAGAGAAATCACCCGCAGCTAAATTTATGCATACATTTTGAACATTAATATACATTTCTCTAACCTGATTAATTTGTGATGCCAGTTTTTTGAAATCACCTTGGTATTCACCTGTCATCCCTACTGTTACATCACTTTTTGACAGACGATCAAGAACAATATCCGCTTCACTAAGTGGTTTTGTAATTGCATCAAGAGTTGTATTAACACCTGCAACAATTTCACGATAAACGCCTGCAAATTGATCTGCATTCCCTCGTTTTTGCAAATTACCTCTGGCAGCTTCTGTTGTTAATTCCTGAACAGATGCGGACATCTTCCTCAAAGTGCTTATCATTTCCTGCATACTATGTGAAAGAATATCTTTTTCTGACATGGCAACTATTTCTATTTCCAGATTGCCTTTACCTATTTCACCGGCGGCATTAGCTCTTGCTCTTTGAGATTCGACAAGTTCGTTCATCGACCGCATCAAAGCACCTATCTCATCTTTTCTTGATCTGGTAGCTTCTGGTATTTCAAGCTCAACATCACCGAGCGAAAGTTGTCCTGCTTTTTGAGCAGCATCTTTGATTTGTCTGCCTATCTTACGAGCAATTACTAAACTAATAACAGATGCTATCGCTGCTCCAAGCAGCATTACAAACAGAACCGAATAAGTCATTATCATTAAATCATATTCAACCTGATCAGCAGGTAATCCGATGAAGAACATACCTATTATCTGATCGTTAAGATCATAAATAGGCGTATAGTAGGTATAATTTGAAACACCGGCAACATTTGCATATCCTACATATGTTTCTCCTTTAGCAAGAACCGCAGAAGCCACCTCATCTGAGACTTTAGTGCCTACAGCCCGATTGCCATCTTCTGTTATTACATTAGTAGCTATACGTGTATCATCTAAAAATAAAGTTACATTAAGCCCCGTCTGTTCTTTTATCATATCAGGAAAATCATTATCATCATTCATCTGATATACGCCTTTAAACAAATTTCCATCTCTCACGTTCCAGGCGCCTTCATACTTGTTATCAAGAAGTTGATATACCATATTACCTTGACGATCGAGATTCTCGGCAGCTGATCTGTCATTCATTCTTGTTGCTGCAAAGCTAACAAATAAATACATACCTACGGCGAATACAAGCATAAGAACCGCAAATGCAGTAAATATACGCGCCGAAATTGATTTGAATTGAATTCCCTTTTTCAAAATATAATACCCCCCTGTTTTTCGTGATCCCTTCAATTCTCAAATACTCTTATTAAATTAACTTATACTAAAAAAATATATTGTATTCAGAACAAAAAAATCTTTTTTCGATTATTTAATAGTAGACACTAAAAAGATATGTTCATTGTTTCATGTCGTATTTAATCAATAGAACTTTAACTATTTTGACAGGGTTTGACAATATATTTTTCAAAAAAAATATTATTAGTAACACCAGAGACAAAAAACCTGCATCATGAATCAATCACGATGCAGGTAAAAAGTGAATTTATGAGAATATTTTTAACATTAATTAATATATCTGATCCAATTGACTTGGCGTAAACACTATGCCAATCACTTAATAAGTTTGGAAACCTGTTTAAACAAAGGCGTTCCAGCTATTTCAAGCAAATCAAAAAGCATAGTTTCAGTATTACTGACTACAGCTCCCATATCACGCATTTGTTCAAGAGCGTTTTGTTTGTTTTCAATGCGGCGTGAACCGACGGCATCTTCTGCCAAAAACACCTGATAGCCTTCAACCAGTAATTGTCTTACCGTCTGATATACGCATACATGAGTCTCTATACCAGCAATAATAATCTGTTTGCGACCACTTTGTTTCAATATCTCGGTTACTTCTTCAGTGCAAGCACTAAAACTCATTTTCTCTGATATAACAGAATCCTTTGCCAACACTTTACTAATCGAATCCACCGTTGCCCCCAAACCTTTAGGATATTGTTCTGTAAGTAAAACAGGAATATTCATTAACTGGGCACTCTGGACAAGTATACTTGTCTTTGCTGCTACTTCCTCTCCACCATAAATCGCCGGGACAAGCTTTTCCTGTATATCAATTACTAAAAGTAGTGCGTCCTTCTTTTTTAAAAAATATTTCTCATTTATTGTTCCTGACATATCTGCCTCCTGTTTTGTAACCTTGATTTTTAATTTTTAAATAATTTAGAATAAGTATAACAGATTTTACCGTTTATTAATTATTATATGCAGCCTTAATAATGACAGTTGATAACCTATAGTTTAAGATGTCATTATAAGGAGATTATATAAGTGCGACTTAGATTTTATAGTGAAATGGCAAGGCAGTTCCGCCATGAACTGAAATTAAGAATTTATCCTGATAAAAATCAGGATACCGGTATCAGGCTGGCAACACAAATACGTGTTGAAGGTCTTATAGCTGCAATTGTTCTTAATCTGGCAACAGTTTTTACAGCCATGTTTGCCACACGCCTGGGTGCTGACTCAAGGCAAATCGGTCTTCTTTCCTCGCTTCCACAATGGACAGGCCTACTTGTAATGCTTCCCGGTACTTTAATCGCAGGCAAGCTTAAACACAGCCGCCGTCCTGTAGAATTATCTATACTTGCAGCCGGATTGCTTTATGGACTTGCCGGTCTTGCTCCTTATATGGGTTCAATCAGGGTTTTTTATCTCATGTCTATGATTTCTCTTGCCAATGCCCCCATGGCACTATATAACACAACCTGGCAAAATTATTTTTCAGATATAGTTTCACCACATCAACGTAACAGTCTTTATACCATGAGAACATCAATGACTTTTGCTGCCGGTATAATAATTGTACAAGTAACAGGACTTATCTTAGGACGAGCCTCTGATGATAGTGCCAGAATTACACTTTATCAGATCTGTTATTTCCTTGCCTGCGCCTTTTCCATCTTACAATGGCTTACTATACGTCAATCCCCGGATATTAGTACCGAAGACAATAGTGTAAGTCTTCGGGAACTAAAAAGTGTAATTCTGTCTATCAGAAATAATAAAAATTTCCTTTCTTTTATGGTAATATCTTTTATTTTCCATATCGGCTGGTATATGGCTTGGCCTCTATTTTTCCTTGCGCAGGTCAATTATATGCAGGCAAATGAATCATGGCTTAGTTATGTAGTTGTAACCGGATCT
Organism: Ercella succinigenes; assembly: GCF_900002895.1. NCBI lineage: Bacteria > Bacillati > Bacillota > Clostridia > Eubacteriales > Oscillospiraceae > Ercella > Ercella succinigenes. The sequence goes on from NZ_CDHP01000001.1 coordinate 34,382, forward strand.
TTACTTCAATGGTTAACGGTTAAATATTGGGGAAGATTTATAGAAAGAAATGGAGTGAGAGCGACTGTTATCATTGGAGCTTTAGGTCTGGCAATCAGCCCTGTTTTTGCCGCAGCTGCCAGTTATTTCCCCCTAGGCTGGAGAATGCCTGCCATGTTAGGATTCAATTTAATAAGTGCACTTACTTTTGGTGCTTTTCAGCTTTCAATTCTTCAATGTCTATTTGAAGTTATACCGTCACGTAATAAACAATTAAATCTTTCTCTTTATACAACATTGCTTTTATTCGCTAATGCAAGTATGCAGCTGTTTGGAGTTCAGCTTTATGTACGACTGGGTGACAATCACTTAGCCATGACAATTGCTCTTATTGTGTCATCCCTTATACGAATGACAGGTGCAATTTTATTTGCCATACGTTGGTTTAAACTACGATATGAACATGATGCTGGAAAAAGATTTTAAGAAATTAGTTTTGAAACCCAAATTTTTTATTGGTTGAATATGTCATAATAGAATAAATAGCAAAGTACAGGATAAATTAAAATATTATATTCAAATGTTATCAGAAAGACGAAGGTTAGATCAAAATGCAGGCGCAAAACAGACGAGAAAAGATAAAAAAAATGCTTAGCAAGGAAAAAGAACCACTTAGTGCCAGCAGGCTCGCCAAACAATTTGGAGTAAGCAGACAGGTAATTGTTGGAGATATTGCTTTGCTTAGAGCCGGTGGATTAAACATAGACGCTACACCTCGTGGCTATTTAATAAATAGAAGTGATAACAATTCGTACATTGGTACAGTAGCCTGTAAACACACCAAAAGTGATATGAGAACTGAGTTGTACACTATCGTTGATTTAGGCGGCAAAATTATTGATGTTATAGTTGATCATCCTATATACGGTCAGCTTACAGGTCGTCTGCAAATTACTTCCAGATACGATGTTGACCAGTTTATGCAAAAAACTGAAAAAGAGAATGCTCAGCCTTTGTCAAAAATTACAGACGGAGTCCATCTACATACTATATCTTGTAATGATAAACTAACATTTTATAGAATAGTTTCAGCCTTGAGGGCAAAAGGCGTACTCTATGATCAGCAAGACTGAAAAATATTTAAATTAATGTTTCTAGTCTGATTAATCAATAAAAAACATCATCGAGATAAGAAAAAGCTTTATTGACTTTTAGTAAATATAGCTGTATATTACACAAGACAGGTGTCAAGACACATGTCTTGTGTAATAAATTGCATCAAAAAAGAAATGCAAAAAAAACTCACAGTTAATCTAAAAAAGGAAGTTTGAGGAAAAAGTATGAACAGACAAAAATTATATTTAATGGTTGTATCCGCAATGTTATGTGCAATAAGTATTGCAATTCCTATGTTTTCGCCTTTTAAAATAATCCTTGAACCTGCATCATTTACACTGGCCAGTCATGTTGCAATCTTTATTGCCATGTTTATCTCACCTCCAGTTGCTCTTTCCGTGGCAGCAGGTGCAACTATTGGTTTTCTTCTCGGTGGATTTCCCATTGTTGTTGTTTTGCGTGCAGCTTCACATTTGATTTTTGTTTTAATTGGTTCCCTTATTATAAAAAAGAAACCTCAAATATTAGATAAAAAATTGCAGTTATTTGTATTTGCAGTTATTATCAGTTTAATACATGCAGTTAGTGAGGTTCTGGTTGTAATGCCTTTTTATTTTGGTAATCAGATGCCGGGTGGGTATTACGCTAATAGCTTTTTGTTTACGGTAATAGGTTTGGTTGGACTTGGCACTGTAGTTCACAGCATGGTTGATTTCGCAATTGCCAGATTAGTTTGGGCACCTATCCGAAAAACAGCTCAAAAGCAGCTTGGCATAAATAGAGATCTATCTACCGACTCTACTGTAGTAAATAAAACCTGATACCAGGGGAATTAAAGAAGGCATTTTATGAATAGTGACATAATCACTTTTACTTTAAATCCAGCTATAGACAGAACTTTATTTTTAGAAAAATTTGAATATGGTCAGGTCAATAGAATAAAAAAGGTAATAGAGAACATGGGCGGTAAAGGAATTAATGTCGCCCGTGTTCTTTGTTCTTTGAGACAAAAGGTCACAGCTACAGGTTTGATAGGCAAAGAGAATAAAGATACAGTAGATAAATTGCTGAGTCATGAAGCATTTAAAAGTGATTGGCTATTGGTCCCCGGTAAAACAAGAACCAACACTAAGGTTATTGATTTAGCCAAGCAGATAACTACGGATCTTAACGAACCCGGGTTTGATCTTAAGACTTCGGCAGAACAAGCTATCAATGATTTACAGGCTAAAATAACTATCAAAGTTCCAAACAGCTCTGCAGTTATTTTCTCCGGTAGTCTGCCCTACGGAATTTCAGATAATATCTACGGAAAACTGATATCGAAATGTCTAAACTACGGATCTTGCATTACAGTTGCAGATGCGGAAGGTCAAGCTCTGCTTAATGCACTTGCAGCAGGAGTGGATATTATAAAACCAAATTTGTATGAATTATCCACTATAACCAATTTCACTGTCGAAGATCTGCAAAAAGAAGAATTTCAAATTGCTGCCTGCCGCAGTATTTGTCAGATGTATAAAACAAAGCAGATTTTGTTATCTCTAGGCGAAATAGGCAGTTTGCTTTATATTGCTGATAAAAATTGCGGCGGAGAGAAAATATATTTTGCAGCGGCTCTTAAAGTTAATTTAATAAGCACAGTAGGTGCAGGAGATAGTATGGTTGCAGGTTATATTGATGCGATTGTAAAAGGGTTGAACCCAGATTCAGCCCTTGCACGCGGTACAGCTTGCGCAGCTTTTGCAGTAAGCCAGACTGAAAAAAACACTTTCAATCGCTCTGTCATTGATGATTATGCAAATAAGGTAAAAATAAAATGTGTCAGATAATAAATCTTTGATAATCAGCAATCCTGCCTATCGGATTGAATACTTTTATCTGATTTAAATCTGACACATAAAACTTAATCCAGGTGATATACCTCTTCCATATCCGACCAGAATTCGCCTTCTTTACGATCTTTAAGAGGTGTCATCAAGGGTTTAACAACATCCCACCATTTTTGAGTTACAGGGTCGGCAGCAATATCTGCCATATCTCCATCAAAATTATTGCCGATGTACTCCATATAAGCAAAAGCAAGTCCATTGCGATAAAATATGCTGTAATTTTGTATATTTGATTTTTTCAGCCTCGCATTTACCTCAGGCCAGGCATTAGCATGATGGTGTTTGTATTCTCCAATTGTTTCAGGACTTATTTCTATAATCTGACCTATTCTTTTCATGATAATTACCTCCTAAATTTTATTAATTGCGGCAAAATCCACAAACATTTGCGCTTATTCATAAAATTTATTCTATATTATATTTCTGCATGTGTTCCTTTGAACAAAGCTTCGATATTAGCAGGATCTATATCAGAAAGAATGGCTTCATGGCTTGGCGAAACAATCAGTCCTGTAGGTAGATATTTTCTTATCTCAATTACTTTATCATATACCTGTTGAGGCGTTCCATGAACCAGAAGATCTTGTGCATCAACACCTCCACAGAAAGTAGCTCTATCTGCAAATTTACTTTTAAGATGAGGTACATCCATATCTTTTGCCAATGCCTGTATCGGATGAACGACATCCACCCCGGCAGCCAGAAGGTCATCAATAATAGGTTCAATTGATCCGCATGAATGATAAACAACTTTAAGTCCATAACTTTTGGCCTGCTGAATCAGTTTAGTTGTTCCTGGAATTACAAACTCCCTGACCTGTTCAGGAGAAATCATCAAACCACGTTGACTTCCCATATCATTACCTATCAGAACCGCATCAAGACGACCCTTGGTTGCTTCATAGAAAATCTCATTTGCCTTTAGATAAAAATCTACTATTTTATTATCTACCGCTTTATATAATTCAGGATTGGCCAACATATTTACAAGAGCATTTTCCATACCAAAAGCAGCACATGCATCCTGAAAATGAGCAGACCAGATAACCCCCATTACAACATATTCTTCAGGCACTGCATCAACAAGTTGTCTGCATTCCTCCGGCGGAATATGATTAGCAGGATCAGGCCAAGGGAAATTATCCACTTCTTCTATTTCCTCTGCATCTTCAAAAAAACCTGGATCTGTTAAAGTTCTTTCAAAATCAGAATCATGATGATCAGCTTTAGCGAAATTAAGTGCAGTGTAAATCGCATTGCTGTCAGGTGCATGATATGGCATTTCAACAGCATAAATATCATCATCTATTTTCAATTTAAGCTCATCTATCGAATTAACTTTGAAATATTTGCATAATCCGTCAACAGCCTCCGGAGCCGGCAATCCAAGCCAGCTGGCATTTCTATCGACTGGTTTACGTGCTATCGTGGCAAAAAACCTTTCTCTTTTATTCATAATCTTACACACTCCTTCTGCTTTGCAGACTATTCAGTATAACTGCCATAAGTATAACAACACCTTTGATAACATCCTGAATATAAGGATTAATACTAAGAAGAACCATACCATTGCTTAGAACACCAATAAATAGCATACCTATAATTGTTCCCTGCAGTTTACCAACACCACCATACATACTGGTACCACCAATAACTGTTGCTGCTATAACATCCATTTCCCAGCCCTGAGCTGCATCAGGTGAACCGGCAGCAAGCCTCGACGAAAGCAGGAACCCTGATAATGCGCATAAACCGGAACTGATTGTAAAGACGGCTATTGTAACAGCATTTACATTAATACCGGATAATCTGGCAGATTCTTTGTTACCGCCAATTGCATATACAGAACGACCAAAAGAGGTATATCCTAGCAAATAAATAAAGAATGCATATATTAAAAGCATGTAAATAACAGTATAGGGTACCGGTCCGATAAAACCTGAACTAACATTTGCAAACTCTTTAGGCATACCGCCAATTGGATAACCGCCGGTCATAAAATAGGCAATACCCCTAACACCGGTCATCAGAGCAAGTGTAACAAGGAATGCATGAAGCTGGAATTTGGCAATTATAATTCCTGCAAAAGCACCCCAGGCAGCACCAATAAGAACTGTCAGTATTAAAGCCAGAAATATAGGTACACCTGACCTCAGTAACAAGGCATTGATAACTGTTGAAAAAGCTACTACAGATCCAACAGACAGATCTATCTGTGCCAAAATAATAATCATTGTCATGCCAATTGCCACGAGAGAAGTAATTGAGATCTGTCTTAGAATAGTCATAACATTTGCCATAGTCAGAAATTTATCTGAGCGAAAAGATAAGAATATAACCATAGCTATTAAAAGAAAATACATGATATATTTCAGGATAAGCGACTTATAATCAAGCCCCTTTGCTATTTTGTTCATTGTGTTTGCCTCCGTGATTTATTTCTTTTTCCGCAGTAGAATAATCCAGAATCATCTCTTGCGTTAAATTTTCATTTTTAACCAAAGCAGTCATTTTACCTGTAGACATAACAGCTATTCTATTTGAAATATCAAGGATTTCAGGTATTTCTGAAGAAACTACTATTATGCCTATTCCCTGTTTTGCAAGCTGTTGTATCAGCTGATAAATCTGACTTTTGGAACCCACATCGATGCCACGGGTTGGTTCATCCATAAGTAGTATTTGCGGTTTTGTTGCCAGCCATTTTGCAACTACTACTTTTTGTTGATTACCCCCTGAAAGATCACGGGAACATTGACATGGCCCACTTGTTTTTATCTGCAGAGATTCAATACACTCGCAGGCAATTTGACATTCTTTTTTCTTCTTCAATATGATACCGGGACATAGTTCTTTAAGTATTGTCAAACCAATATTTGTTTGAATATCCATTCCCAGAACAAGACCTTCTTCTTTTCGATCCTCTGTAACAAATCCTATTCCTGCTTTTTTTGCATCACGTGGAGATTTTATTTTTACTTTCTCACCATTAATAAAAATATCACCATTATCAAGAGGATCGGCACCAAAAATAGCGCGCAGAAGCTCAGTTCTGCCTGCACCTGCAAGACCTGCGATGCCAAGAACCTCACCTTTATGTAAATCAAGCGAAATATTGCTGAATTTTTTGCCAGAACTAAAGTTTTCAATTTTCAGAATAACTTCCTCTTGTGTATAATCTTCTCTTGAAGTCGGTTGATATTTATCACCTACCATGTTTTCGATTATCACAGATTTTGGAGCTTCACTAATTGGCATAGTCTTAATATAGTGTCCATCTCTGTAAACTGAAACTGTATCTGCTATTAACGGCAGTTCTTCCAGTCTGTGCGAAACATAAATCATACTTATTCCTTTTTGCTTGAGACTTTTGATTACCTCAAACAAACCGTCAATATCATTATCTGTTAAAGCTGCCGTAGGTTCATCAAGTATCAGAACTTTCGACTGGTTGGACAAAGCTTTTGCTATTTCTACCAGTTGTTTTTGGCCTACACTAAGATTACCAACCTTTTGTTTTGGATCAATTGGTGTATCAATCAAATCGAGATATTTCTGTGCTTCACTGTTTACTGTGCTCCAGTCAATTTTGCCTGGTATCTTACCGGTTGGGAACTTGCCCATATATATGTTTTCACCTACTGTCAAATGATTAAACAATGAAAACTCTTGGTAAACAGCACTAATTCCTTTTTTTCTTGCATCTATAGTATTATGTATTTCTGTCTCTTTACCATCGATAAAAATTCTGCCTGCATCTTTACGATAAGCTCCGGTAATAATTTTTATCATGGTACTTTTACCAGCTCCATTAGCACCTACAAGAGCGTGAACCTCACCTTTACGCAAAGTAAGTTCAGCATCTTCGAGTGCTCTTATACCGGCAAAATGTTTACTGATACCTTCAGCTCTGAGAACAATTTCCTGAGTCAACTCTTTTCACCTCTTTATACTGCTTTTGATAAAAAAGGTGTGAAGCACTCACCTATAAGTAAATATCTTCACACCCTTTAATCATCTTCTGTAGACCTTTATCAGTTGATCTTCAGATCAGCACGGTCATCAATATATTGTTGCAGGGCTGCAGGATCATCCATTGTAAAAGTCTGTAGTGGAACCAGAACTTCTGCATCAGCCTCACCTGTTTTTGCAACTTCTACAGCATTTTTAACAGCTGTATAGCCAATTTCAAAAGGTTGCTGTGTTGTAACAGCCTGCAAAACAGAATCAGGTTCAAGCATTGTATTTGCAAAAGAGATCGCCATATCTGTTCCCATAACTTTTATATTCTGATTTCCTGCAAGAGCAGCTACAGCACCTTCCATTGAAGTCTGATTCCATGCCCAGATTAATTCTGTTTCAGGGAAACCTGTAAGAATACGGTCGGTTTCATCAAGACCCTGTTCTCTGAATTCTGCTTCTACTTCAGTTACGATTTCAATTATGCCTTCATCGATTAAATCCTGTATGCCTTCTTTAAATCCTTCAGTACGCTGTATACCAGCTTCATAACGATCACTGATCAGAAGCGCAATTTTAATACCATCTGGATGATGCTCACGGACATATTCAGACATATATTCGCCGGTTTTTCTACCCAGATCTCTATTATCAACACCTACAAAATATTTCAGATTATCTGAATTACATGTAGTGTTCCATGAAATAACAGGAATACCTGCATCTATTGCACGATCAAAAGCAGCAACAGAACCATCTGCACTTATAGGACCCATAGCAATTGCATCAACACCCTGAGCAATAAAGGCATCCATATTATCAGCTTCTGTAGCAACGTCATTTTCTGAACTTACTATCTGAACTCTAACACCCAGATCTCGGCCAGCTTTTTCCATACCGGCAATAACTTCAGCAAACCACTCACCTGAAGTATTCATAATTACCGCACCAATTGCCATATCACTTACTTCAGGAGCATCGGTTTCGTCTGAACCCTCCTCAGTAGATGCTGCAGTTGTTGTCGCAGCAGGTGCAGTTGTCTCGTTTGATGATCCGCCACAAGCAGCAAGTGCTAAAACTAATGACAGTACCATAACAATTGAAATGATTTTTTTCAGCATTTTCAAATTCCTCCTCTTGGATATCTGATTGAAGTTACACAAATCGCAATAAAATGTATCATGAGATACAAAAACAATTGATTTGTGTTTACATGATAAAACAGAATCTCAGAACGAAGTAGGGGACAAATCTACAAATTTGTCCAAAATTTCGCACATTATTACAAAAATCTGCTATAGTTTTTTACTTTCTCTGATATAATTTAGGTCGTCAGAAAGGTGGTTTTATGTTATCCAGATTTGCGAAGCTTAGACAAAAAACCTATAGTTTGCAGGTCAGATTTTTTGCTTTTTCTTTGTTACTGGCAATAATTCCTATAGTTATCGTAGTAGGTGTTTCTTATAATCAATACAGACAGGCTCTAAAAACCAGAGTAAGCGAAACTAATTTTAACACAGTTAAGCAAAAAGCTGATAACATTGATTTTATACTAAGTGATGTCAAAACATCATCTTTATTTTTGCTGCAGAACCATGATCTCCTAAAGGGACTTCGTGTGCCGGCTGAAGAAGGCGGAGCAGATCCAGGCAATAGGCTTACTGCCGAGCAGGTGGTAAGAGAATTTATTTACTATCAGCAGTATATATACTCTATTTATCTGCTAGGCAGCAATGGAATTGAGTTCGATTCTGCTTTTGCCAGAAATACAATAGACCACTCAATCTATGAAGGATTGGAATACAATCAATATCAGCTTGATACAAATAAGATGATTGACTATTCGACAGAAGAGATTTCCGTTTTTTCTATATACACTATTATTTATGATTTGCGCGATTTTTCTACTGAACTTGCCCGCATAAAAATAAATATTCCTGAAGAAGAAATATCTAAAATATATAAAGATACCTCCTTTTCAGCCAAGGGGGAATATTATATCATAAATCCAGATAATCAAGTGGTTTCTTCTACCGATACATCAAGTACAGGGAAACAGGTAGATAAGATACTAGGACTGCAAAATATATCTTTTCGTGATTTTGTTATTGGTGAAGAAGGATATACTGATCAGGTAATAGATAAAGAAGAGTGGCATATTACTTACAATGAACTGATGTTTCCAGGCTGGATGCTTGTGAATACAGTTTCATTCACTGATCTATATGAAGATTATGCACTTATAGAAACCTTTACATTCGCCGCTGTTATGATAAGTCTTTTAATTTGCATATTGTTTATATCCTTTTTCACACTGAAAGTGCTTGGACCACTGAAACAGTTACGAGGTGCCATGTCAGAAATAGGCGAGCAAAATTTCAAGGTTCATCTTGATGTAAAAGGGAAAGATGAAATATCTGAACTGGCAGGACATTTTAACATAATGTCAAGCCGCCTTGATGAGTTGATTAATGAAGTCTATACAGGACAGATTAAGCAAAGAGAAGCTGAATTAAGAGCATTACAGGCACAAATAAATCCTCATTTTCTTTACAATACTTTAGATACAATATATTGGATGTGCCGAATTGATGGTTCTCTTGATGCTGCCAATATGGTGCAGAGCCTCTCAAAACTGTTTCGACTCAGCCTTAATAGCGGTAATGAAGTTACAACTGTAAGACGCGAGGTTGAATTACTTGAGAACTATATTGATATTCAGAAAAAACGCTATGAAAACTCTATAGACTTTAAGATACACGTTAACAAGGATTTACTTAATTGCCAGACAGTTAAGCTGGTATTGCAACCTTTAGTTGAAAATGCCATTATTCATGGAATTGAAGAAGGTGACGGTCAGGGCACTATAGAAGTAACTATAGAAAAAGAACAGAATACGCTGGTCTACAGAATTAAAGATGACGGAGCAGGCGTTGATGTTGATGAGATGAATAAATTATTAAAAAATGTACAGGAAAACAATCGGGGTTTTGGCATAAGCAGTGTACATGAAAGAATAAGATTGAATTTTGGAGAAAAATACGGCATGGAATTTATAAGTGAAGATCTTCAGGGAACTGAAGTTATAGTGCGTCAACCCTTTCGCTCAGGAGGTCTTGCCTGATGACTTATCAGATATTATTAGTTGATGATGAACCTATTATCAGAAAAGGCATTATCAGTTCTATAGACTGGGACGAAAATAATGTCGAATTTTGCGGAGAGGCCTCCAATGGGAAGGAAGCTTTAGAACTCATTCCGGAACTTCAGCCGGATATTTTGATTACCGACATAAGGATGCCTATTATGGACGGACTTTCACTGGTAAAAAATGTTAGAAGCAGATTTCCAAGAATTAAAATCGTTATTTTGAGCGGTTATGATGATTTTGAGTATGCTCAGAAAGCCATAAAGTCAGGTGTTGAAAGCTATTTGCTTAAGCCTGTGGGAGCACAGCAGCTGATAGAAGAGATTAAAATAATAATTGAAAAAATAAATTCTGAAAGAGAAAGACAGCAAGCTGATGAAAGAAACAACAAACTGATCAGAGAACATTATCAAAGCCTGAAAGGGTCTTTTTTTGCTGATCTGCTTAGAAATAAATATACTGATCATAATTATATTATAAGTCAGGCGTCTGCTTTACAGCTAAATATAGATTCCGTTAGCTGGCTGGCTCTTTTATTGAGCATCGATGATTATCTGTTATGGTCTGAAATGGAATCAGAACTTGATCAGGAATCTTTAAGATATCTTGTGCTAAATATTGTCGAAGAAGTGCTTCAGTCTGTTACACCAGCTTTTGGTGCAATGGGATCTCTTGACCAGATTATAATTTTTGCCGGTGCCGACAGCCTAAATAACATTGATGAAAATATAGATCTTGCATTACTAAAAGCACTTAAAGATATTCAGAAATATGTAGAAAAATATCTCAACTGCACGGTTAGCATTGGTATAGGTCAGCCTGTTAAAAATATTTCTATGATAAAAGATTCTTATCAACAGGCACTGCGAGCAATAAGGCAGAAGGCTTATCTTGGCAAAGCTACTATTATCAGCTATCAAAAAGACTTTGATGTTGATTATCTTCTGCCAGAGTATCCAAGTAATATGGAACATGAAATAATTTCACAGCTTAGACTTGGAGATGCAAAATTAATGGCAGATATCATAGTAAAATATTTTTCTGAACTTCGACAGAATCGCATTTCCTTAACGAATTACAGACAGAATTGTCTTCGTCTTATATACATGTCTATCAGTGGCGTTGAAGAATCAGGAATAAATATCAAAAGTCTTGATTCAGAGCAAAAAATTATTATCTCAAGAATGGAGCAACTGGAAACTGCTGATGATTTTGAGAAAGAAATAATGATATTTTTGAACAAATTACTTGATCTGGTCCTAAAAAGTCGTGAAGACAAGTATACAGGTTTTGTCCGCATAACGATGGACTATGTAATGGAACATTATAAAGAAGATATATCATTATCATCATTGTCTAAAGCAATACATATAACGCCCAACTATCTCAGCAAATTATTTAAAAAGGAAACAGGCATAAATTTTGTTGATTGGTTGAATCAGTACAGAATAGAAAAGGCCAAGGAATTGCTAATTCAATTCCCTGACCTGAAAAGTTATGAAATTGCGGAACAGGTTGGATTTCGTGACTACAAATATTTTACATATGTCTTTAAAAAATATGCCCGTACAACACCAAAAGAATTCAGAAATTAATTTTAGCAGTTGAGTTACCCCTAATAAGCTTTCCATCAAGAATCACCTCTTGACAGACTGAGTTACTTGCCTCTGGTTTTAAGCGCTCAAGCATAATTTTTGCAGCTTGTTCGCCCATTTTTTGTACCGGTTGAATGGCCATTGTTAAATCAGGTTGTATCAGGCTAGCCATATCCAAACCGTCAAAACCAACAAACGATAAATCATATGGCAACTGGATTTTACGTCTATTCAGTGCCATTAATGATCCCATTGTAGTTTCATAATTTGTTGCCAGAATGGCTGTAGGAGGAGTGCTCATTTCAAGCAAATCATTAAAAGCTCTATAGCCGCCTTCCATACTGTAATCAGAATAACGTATATACCTTAAATCAACATTTTTATTCATCATTTGATAAGCATGATTATAACCCTGCAGCCTCTGCGCAGTAGTAAAAATATCCGCTGGTCCACAGATAATCCCTATTCTTTCATGCCCTTTATTTAACAATTCGGTGGTTGCTTCACAGGCCAATTTGGAATTATTAACCAGAACACAGTCAGTAATAATACCTGGCAGTTTGCGGTCAACCAGAACAATTGGAACCTTTGCAGCAATAGCATGTTGAGCAGGAATAGATGAATTATCAAAAGGCATGGTAATTATTCCATCAACCTGTTTTTCTAAAAGAAAAGCCATTTTCTTTTCTTCAAGTTCAGATTTCCCCTGGCAGTCACATATCAAAGTGCTAAAATCCTCTTGTCCCAAAACAGCTTCGACAGCAGATATCATATCCATGCAGAAAATCATTCTGACACTTGGTATAAGAACACCTATACTCTTGGTTTTTCTGGTTTTTAAACCTCTTGCCATTGTGTTAACACGATAGTCAAGTTTATTAATTGCATCTTCAATAGCCAAACGGTTTGCATCAATAACATGACCGCCATTTATATATTTTGAAACAGTTGCAATAGACAAACCAGCCATTTTGGCAACATCTTTTATTGTTGCAGCCATCTTTAGTCAACCACCATTATTTATCGCTGGAAGGTATTACAGCAAACAGATACTCATCTATATAATGACCTATATGTTCAAGTAATATATCCTGAGGACTATTTTCTATCTTACCGGCTCTCAAAGACTGATAAGACCAAGGCATGTATTGACTAAGCAAAGTCAACGGCATCTCAGATTTTTCAAGATTATTAATAAGCAGTTTAATTGCATTATCAACTTCAGGATCAGGCAAATAATATCTGGCTCTATCTGAAAAACTAAAAGCTCTGGCAAAAGCTAATTGCTGCTCGTCTCCATGATAATGTTTTTGCCAATTTCCTGGATTAGCCAGCATTTGTTTTTCCAGTACATTTCTGAAATCAGATAATTTTATTTTCTTAGAACTATACATTTCCTTTTCGATGTTTTCTAACCCAAACAAAGCCTCTCTAAGCGCAAAAGTCAAAGCTGGTCCAACTTTTAATATTGCAATCCCATCTTCAACCATTTCACGTAAGCAACCTGGTGTCTGATAATCGGTAGAGTGGCCCTCAAATACACCTTGCTGCCAATTTGCAAGTGATTTTGTAAGGTCTTTAGCTTTTTCTCTATTATATTCATGTACTTCACTATCGCCAAATTCAACTCCAGGTTGCACAACAAGACCAATTACTCTGTTCCAGGCTTCCGTAAGATCATTCTGCTTAAAAAGTTTTTCAAATGTAGAGAGGGTTTGCTGACAATCAGATGGAGAAGTAACACTTATACTTTCTTCTGCCGACTGTGCACCTCCGGGGATAGGAACTTCACTTCCTATAATATAAACAGGTGCAGGGGTTTTTGGGTTTTGCTTTTGAAGTTCTTTCCAGGCATTTTCTGCAACAGCACAAAGACGAACACCTCTAGCGGCAATGATTTCGTCCGATAATCTTGCCTGTTTATCATCGTCAGCAAGCCTCATTGATGTATCCAAATGTATTTTTGTAAAACCAGCCAGTACATACTGCTTTACCAGTTCATCAGCATAAGCCATTGCTTTTTCTTCAGGCAAATCAGTTCTTGTAAGAGGACCCAAATGATCTCCACCAAGAATAAGCATGTCCTCCGAGAAATTCATTTCTTTGGCAATCCCTTTTACATAGGTTGCAAAATCAGCCGGTTTCATTCCAGTATAACCACCATTTTGATCAACCTGATTAGCTGTTGCTTCTATAAGAGCAGGCTGTTTTGTCTTTAAAGCTCTCTGAAAAACAGCTTTTATTGCATATTCATTAGCGGTACAGGCAGAGTAAATACCTACCACCTCACCTTGTTTTTGTTTTTTGACCATATCAAGTAATAATGAACTCATTCTTTTATTCCTCACTATTTTTAGAATAATAATATTTCAATAACAAATGATGATTAAAAATAATACTTAATCATTTGTAAGAAGAATTTTACCTTTAACTGCCCCAGGGGTATTATACATTGCGAAAGCATCTGCAATGTTTGACAAGGGTATACGCTTAAATATCATGCTATCTTCAAGTTTTAATTCGCCTGTACCGAAATAATGTGCAGTCAAAGTCCACTCACGTCCAGGAAATGGTGCAGAATAGCTCATCCAGGATCCCGTCACTTTAAATTCGCCTCTATTCATTTTTTCCCAAAGCTCCGGTGAAAACTCTACAGGGCGACTAGGTGTGCCTATACAGCATAAAGTACCTTTTCCTGCTGTAAGTTCAAAGCCCAGTTTAATCGTAGCTGGCTGACCTGCTGTTTCAAAAACATAATCAAACCCTTTTCCTGCTGTAATATCTTTAGCTTTAGACATAAAATCCTCAGCGGTAGTATTTATGATATTATTAGCACCGAGCCTTTCAGCAAGTTCGAGTCTGTCCTGATCGATATCAAAAACAGTCACGGATTTTGCTCCAAGAATATTTGCCCACTGCATAGCTAATATCCCAATATTTCCTCCACCAAGAATTGCAACATCTGTGGAACCTCGGAAATCAGCATGAAGCAGTCCGTGTATGGCAACAGTTGCAGGTTCAAAAAGAGCACCTTGCTCAAAAGATACATTTTCATCAAAAACTATGGCATTATTTGCCGGCATTTCAACATATTCTGCAAAGGCTCCAGGTTGGCGCGAACCAATAAAGCCATAATTTTTGCACAAAGCATAATTCCCCTGCTGACAATCATTACATTTTAGACAAGGCATCAAAGGAGCTCCAGCAACTCTGTCCCCTACTTTAATATCATTAACACCTTGACCAAGTTCAACAACTTCTCCTGAAAATTCATGACCAAGAATAACAGGATAAAAATGTGCAGCATCTCCCAGAACCCTTGGTATATCGCTACCACAAATGCCACAAACTCTCATTTTCACCTTTATCATGCCTTCTCCAGGTGTAAAATCCAGCCAATCAGCATATCTGATATCATTTTTTGCATACAAAACTCCAGCTTTCATTTTCTGATCTCCTATTCTATATTGTTTCAATTTATATGGATTTGCTTTTTAAATCTGCCAGCTTATGCATAGTTTCTCTTAAGGTAGGATATAAAGATTCATAAATCTGATAATATGGCTCATATGATTCATGCTTAGACGTATCAGGCTCATGCTCTCTTTGAATAGATACTGTAGCATTAACGGCTTGTTCATAGGATTTAAAAACACCTGCACCTACGCCAGCAACCATTGCAGCTCCCCATGTGGTTGCGGTATCCGCCGAAGGTACAACAAATGTCTTACCTGTTATATCAGCTTTGATTTGAGTCCATACTCTGGAATTTGCAGCACCACCCATAGCTCTGAATTCAGTAACTTCGGCACCTGCTTCTTTTGCAATTCTGACATTATGTTCAAGTGCGAACGCTGTTCCCTCGAGAATAGATCTGATCATATCTCCTCTTGTTTTGTCGTATCCAAGTCCGAAAAACACGCCTTGAGCCTTTGAATCCCAAAGCGGAGATCTCTCACCTGCCATATAAGGCAGATATAAAAGACCCTTACTCCCCAAAGGTGACTTATCGGCTTCATCATCCATTATGGCAAAAGAATTGCGTCCACTTTCTTTTTCCATCTGCTTTTCAGCAGCACCAAGTTCACGAGAAAACCAGGCTAAAGTACCGCCACCGCCAACAGTGCCTCCCTGAAGCAGCCATTGTCCTGGAACAAGATGAGGACTTAAAATTAATTGAGGGTGTGAAAGGGCTCTGTCAACACTAATAGACATTCCACCGGCCTGTCCACCCTGCTCTTGTGTTTGTCCTGGTGAACAAACACCTGCACCAAGGGTTCCACAAGCGGCATCAAGTCCACCTGCAACTACTGGTGTTCCTGCTTTTAGACCAGTTAATAAGGCAGCTTGTTCTGTTACATGTCCTATAACCGTATCCGATGAAACCAGTTGTGGCATCAGATCCATAGGAATCCCGAGATCCGCAGCTAATTCCATATCATAAGATAGTTTAGCCTCGTCAAAAAAATGCCAGCTATAGCCTTGAGAATAATCATGTGTAACCTCTCCGGTTAATCTATATCCAATAAAACCATTACTGCTCAAAATTTTATCGGCAGCAGCTATAATTTCTGGTTGATGTTTTTGCATATATAATAGCTTAGGAGTAGAATAGTTCGGTTTAAAAGGATTACCAGAAACGGCAAAAAGCCTTTCAGCACCTATCTTTTTTTCAACCTCTTGAGCTAGTGAATCAGCTCTTGTATCCATCCATATCGGTGTACGCGCCAACACTTTACCATCTTTATTTATGGGAATACAAGACCAGCTTTGTCCATCTATCCCAATAGCTGAAATCATAGAAGCATCTATACCCTTTTCTATAATATCCTTAATTCCCTTACAAACTGCCTGCCACCATTCCTCAGCATCTTGCTCAACATGACCTTGAGCAGGATGGTATACAGAATAGTCCTGAGTGCTTGATGCCAGCACACTTCCGTCTTCGGCATTAAAAGCAGCAATCTTACAGGCAGATGTGCCTATGTCAATTCCAAGCAATACAATCATATTAATTACCTCACATCGAAACGTTTAACTTTTTTACACCAGTCTAATCAAACAATACTTATGGCATAGTAAGTTATAGAATTGTGTTCAATAATATGATATAGCGAAACGTTTAGCTCTGTCAACTTAAAGCTTTCATTAATCATTAAAAGGTTTTAATTTTTTTATTGCTTCTAATTTAGCCCTAAAATAATTTATTAACGGCAACAAAAAGACTGCCAACTATAAAAAGTATGACAGTCTCTTTAATACTAAATACTAATAAATATGAGGTTAATGCTCATAGCCTGTACGGCCTTTACGAGTCTTCCACATAACCCACAGTGGTCCGGCAAGGAATATGGTCGAATAAGCACCACTGATAATTCCGATCATCATTGGCAAAGCAAACTCTTTTATACTCTGAATGCCATACAAAGAAGCAAAGATGTAAGCCACCAAAACTGCTACAAAGCTACATACCGAAGTATTGATAGAGCGCTTCAGTGATTGCCTGATCGAAAGATTAACCAGATCTGCTAATGGCATACTTCCTTTAGTAAGACGTTCATTTTCTCGGATTCTATCATATATAACAATTGTATCATTAATAGAAAAACCAAGAATTGCAAGAACAACAGCTATCAAAGATTCATTTATAGGTGTACGGACAAATACGAAAATAAAGAAAGCTATAAACACATCATGGAATAATGCCACCAAGGCCATAACCCCGGCGGAAGGACCTGACATGCTACGGAAGCTAAACCAGACATAGGCAACTATCAAAACAGACGCTATGACGATAGCTTTTATACCATTTTCTAAAAGTTCTCGGCCTATAAAGGGATTAACCAGATCTGATGTCTGAAACTCAAAATTATTTTCCGGAAAGCTTTCCGTCAATGCAGATATTATTGCAGCCATGTCAGCCGGCAAAAGAGCATCATCACCAGCCACATTCACCACCAGACTAGTACTGTCATCTGCGATACTGCTTGTTATCTGGCAAGAAACACTCTGGCCGATTGCAGTTTCAATGACACTTCCAGCCTCACTAAGACTAATATCACCTGTGAAATTATATTTAAGAATGCTTCCACCCTTAAATTGAATATCTAGATTTACGCCAAATACTATGGAAAAGATTATTCCTGCAATTATAATTGCTGCCGACAGGCAAAAAAACCAGCGGCGATTCTTATAAAAATCAAACACTTGCTTTGCCCCTCCTTTTACCGTATAGCCAGACATTGCGGAAAGGCTTCATTGCACTTAGTGCACCAATCATCATTCTTGATGCCATTACACCGGTAACTACATTCAAAACAACACCTGTAAGCAGTGAATATCCAAATGACAACATGGATCCTGATCCAAATATCATTAGAATTATTGCTGCAATAGCAAGTGTAATATTACCATCAAGAACAGCCGGGAAGGCTCTGGTAAAACCATTTGAAATTGCAGTAGGCAATGAACAGCCACCATTCAATTCCTCTTTGATTCTTTCAGCAATGATTACATTGGCGTCAACACCCATTCCTATCGAAAGAATGATGCCGGTAATTCCCTGTAAAGTCAGAGTCTGCTGAGGTATGGCAATCGCAAGCAAAATACCTGCAACCTGACCTGTTAATGTAATACAGGCAACGAAACCGGGAAGTCTATAATTAAGAAGAACAAAAGCACAAATAACCAGGAAAGCGACTAAACCTGCCTGCATCATAACGCTAAGAGCATCTCTTCCCATTGTAGGACTGATTGAACTGCTGCTGATTGCTTCAAGAGCAAAAGGCAGAGCACCGGCATTGATTTTTTCAGCAAGATCAATTGCCTCTTCCGATGATCCAATATTCTCAATTACAGCCCTGCCATTATATATTGCAGAATTAACTGTCGGAGCAGAAATCAAGGTCTCGTCCATATAAATTGCTATCGGCTGTCCTATTAATCTCGAAGTAGCATCAGCAAATTTTGTAGTACCTTCACTTGTCATTTCAAGAGAAACAATAGGCTCATTGTTCTCCGGATTAAAAGCAGCACTGCTTTTAGAAATATCGGTACCATCCATAACTACATTACCATCAGGGTCACGGAAGGTAAGTTGAGCCATTTCACCAAGCTCCATCAGTGCTTCTTCAGGGTTAAAAGAAGTTTCGTCTGATTTCCAGGGGAAGCGGACAATAATACGCCCCTTGCTTCTCTCCACAGTGATTTCCCTATCAAGTATCTGCAGATTATCCATACGCAGTTCAATAACACTGCGCGCAGAATCAAGATCTTCTGAACTGGGAGTACCATCGAAATCTTTAGGCGCAAAAACAGCTTCAACGCCTCCTACAATATCAATACCAAAGCGGATATCCCTGGCACCGTATATCTGAATAAAGTCATTCGATCCTGGAACCGGTAGAGTCAGGCCTGTCCACGTGAGCAGCAGTGCCAGCAGTATTATGCCTGAGACGATGAAAAAAGTAATAGGCTTTGCCTTTACACCGGCTCTGGCAAATGATCTTTTTGCCATAATTCTCTCGCACGTCCTTTCTTATTCTGTGACAACATTACATATTATAATGAATCAACCGTATTAGCTCAAGGGTTTATTTATTATATCTTCTAAAAGTATTGTTTAACTGTTGCAACCATATTGGGTCAAGTTTTGAAATATCTTCATTTGTCACACGATATTTCCATTGACCTTCTGCCAACCCCGGAGTATTCATGCGTGTATCACTTCCATATCCCAGAAGATCCTGAACCGGAGCTATAGCCAGTTGAGAAGTTGTGCTCCATAATGTTCTTAAAAAAGCTCTTACCACAGAAGACTGTGGCCCGCCCACACCCCAGTCGGTCGTTTCGGGATCTAAACCAACATATCTGAGAGCAAAATTTCTCTCCTCATCAGAGATATCCCATAACCACCCCAAAACTGTATTATTATCATGGGTTCCTGTAAAAGCAATAGAATTTTCAGGATAATAGCAAGGCAAATGTGTACTATTCGAATAAGGATCAAAGCCGAATTGCAAGACTCTCATGCCTGGCAATTCTATGTTTTGAAGAAATATTCTGACAGCATCATCTATCTCGCCAAGATCTTCTGCAATAAACACATTTTTGCCAAATTCGGCAAACAAGGCCACAAAAAAGTTTTCTCCCGGACCTGGTAGCCATTCTCCTTCTTTTGCTGTTTTAGAATTTGAAGGCACTGCCCAATAAGACTCAAATCCTCTGAAATGATCTAGCCTAAGACGATCAAACCACTGTAAAGACTGCCCAATCCTCTGCTTCCACCAACGAAAATCTTCTCGCTGATGTACTGACCATTCGTATAATGGATTGCCCCATAATTGTCCGTCCTCAGAAAAATAATCTGGAGGCACACCCGCAACCCTGGCAGGCCTTAATTTTTCATCAAGTTCAAAATAGTGACTATTCGCCCAGACATCACAACTATCCATGGAAACATAAATTGGTAAATCACCGATTAATTTTATGCCCTGTTCATGAATTTGAGCTCTTGTGTCCTGCCATTGCCGGTCAATTATATACTGAACAAAACAGTGGTAGTTTATCTCATTTTGATTATCTTTTGCAAAAACAGCTAAAGCCTCACGATTATGGCCTTTAAGTTCCTCATCTTCCCACTTCCACCATGGATTGTTATTAAAATATTTTCTAAGAGTCATGTACAAGGCATAATCAGGCAGCCAGTTTTGTTGTCTGGCTACAAAAGACTGCACCTTCTGAAGCAACTCATCTTCAACTTTGCAGAAAGCCTTTTCTAACATCCATTCGGTTTTTTTCTCAATCCAGATAAAATCACAACTATGTGGGGAACCTTTAAATTTGCACTCCTCAAGTTCTTCTTCAGTCAATAAATTCAAACTATAAAGATCATCCGGATTGATTAACATTGGATTGCCTGCAAAAGCAGAGAAACACTGATATGGAGAAAAACCAGCTCCCGGAGGACCAAATGGCAAAAGCTGCCACCAGCTAAAACCGGCTGCTTTTAATAAACAAGCAAAATCAACCGCAGATTTACCAAATTTACCGATTCCATAATCCCCGGGCAGGCTTGTAATATGAAGCAATACTCCTGATTCTCTAAGCATAGTTTTTCCCTTTACAAAATATTTATATATAAACTACTATTATCATAAAACAATGCTGCTCAGCTACAAAAACAAGCTGGCAGCACCGTCAAATCAAATTTATTAGCAATATTTGTATAAAATCATATCATGTCCGTTAATATAATCTCAAAAGGTTAAAGATCTACTAATCAACGATACGCCTTACTGTTATAGGAGTAATACCGTAAGAAAAGAACGTATTAACATTGACAGCTTCTATTCTTCTCCTGCTGGTTGATGCATGAAGCATTTGACCATTTCCTACATAAATACCTACATGAGTGATACTAGTTACACCATCCCTGGGATTAGCATCCATTGCTATTACATCGCCAGGCTGCATACTGTCAAGTGATACAGCTGATCCAACACTGCCATAAGCATATGATGATCTGGGAATATCAATACCCACCTGTCTGTATACCCATGAGGTAAATCCAGAACAATCGAAACCATTTAAGCTTGAACCAGCATATACATAAGGAACACCAAGTCCAGACCATGCGATTTCAACTATTGTACTCTTGTCTGCGCTACCATAAGTTGATCCCTGTTGAACATTTACTGTATTCTGTCCAGGAGCAGAAGCAGCCTGGGCAGCCTGTTGAGCCGCAATAACAGAAGCAGGAACTTCATCAGTCAGATACTCACTTGAAACATATCCTGTATTGCCAGAAGCAGTTTTTATTTGCGACCAACCATCTCCAACACCAATTCTGCTTACTTTAGCATCCTGTGACAATTTTTCTATGATTTCGCCATCGGTTGAAGCGTCTGATCTAACATTAAGTGAACTTGCATTTACATATCTTGTTTGATCAACCGGTACAAATACCATTTCACTGCTTGTATACTCAGCGGCAACATAACCTGTCTGTTCATCATAATTTATTTTCAGCCATTCATCACTCTCGCCAGTGCAGGAAATTTTCGTTCCCATTGGGATTTTAGCAACAATTTCAGAATTAACATCCGGCTTTTGCCTCATATTGAGTTCGGAGGCACTTATATACAATAATTTATCAACTTCTTTGAAAAGAGAATCTTGACTTTCAGCTTGATCTATCTCCGCCTTATCTGTCTCTAGATCCTCAGCCTCAGCTTCAACATCCATTTTAGCAATTTCAGATTCATCACTTTCAGATTCATCAATAATATTGTCATCATCTGAAACAATCAAGTTGTTTTGACTTCTGCTTAAACCTTCCGGGGTAAAATCAAAAACTTCCGGAGCCGCCAGAGCTGCAGTATTTACAGGGTTGCTCTCAAGCTGATCATTTTCATCAATTAAATCCTGAGGATTTATCTTCCAGACAGTAGCCAGTCCAAGCGGTTGACTCATAACCGGTGCCGCAATCACAAAAGAAAGCAGTGCTGCAACCAATAAAGACTTGGTTTGCTTCGGGTTTAATGGCTTCAACTTCATAAATCCTCCATAACTGAGTCTGCATATAATTGCACAATCAAAAATACATTTGTTTAGAACAGACCCAATTACAGAACATTATAACGTCGAGCAAACAATGAGTCAACGCATATTCAATTATTGCTACAAATGAATTCTACGATTTATTCTTTCACGCCAGCTTCTTCTTCGGGCAATTGCCAGACAGATTATGGCTGCTGCAATACCGGGTATAGCAACATAAAACGACCATTCCAAACGAACCTGCCTGAAGGCGTAGTTTTCTGATAAATATTCAACAGCAATAACTACCAGGCTAAGTGCAGAAATAATAGCGGCTGCAAGATAATAACCTTTTAGCTTTCCAGAGGATGCAAAACCACCTATAATTAAAACTGCCAGAGCAACCAGAAAAACCAGTGGCAATGCCAATCTCAAAAACCAGTGATTTCCAGGATGCAAATATTCTATAAATTTCATAAAAATCAGCAAGGCAATTAAATCGGGCAAAACAACTTTATAGAAAGTTATTTTACGCCAAAGAAATAAAGGTACACAGAAAATCCAAATCAGCACCATGGAAGCCATTACATATGAGCTCCAACCAAATTTGCCGGTATAGATAAAATTAATAGCAACTGTAATTACCGCTGGGAAAGCAAGAATTACCGACAAAACCATAGCAATAAATCGTCGGTTAATAATCTGATTGACCGGGTCAAGTCTGGTCGGATAGGGTCTTGGAATTCCAGGAACATAAGGCTGAACAGGATTTTTTACTTCTATCCCGCATAAGGGACAGGCTTTTTCAGACTTTTCAAGTTCAACACCACAATTTACACAATAAGACATACCATCACCTGATTTTCTATAAATTTTCTTTTTCTTAAAAGCATAATTATTGACATAAATATTTATTAGGAATATACTCAATTATAATTATACACTGATAGTAATCAGTAATACCAGAAACCGTTGAATAAGAGAAGTAGATTAAGTAATCGGTTATCAGCGAGCGATCGATGGTGTGAGGATCGTAGCACGAATTTAATTGAATGGGCTTATGAGGGTGACCCGATAACCTGTTTTGTGGCAGGAGGTAGGCGTCAACGGGAGGTCAACCCGTTATCCAGTGACCAGGCATGGATGTGCTTGACAAAGTGGGCTTTTAAAAAAAGTCAAATTGGGTGGTACCGCAGGAGTATAAGCTTCTGTCCCTTTGTGGACAGGAGTTTTTTTGTTTGCAAAAACAAAGCCGACCAACAAATCAAGATATCAGCAACTGCATTATGCAGAATGAAAGGAGAAAAAAAATGAGCAAGATCCCTTATCGTATTTATCTAAGTGAAGATGAGATTCCACGTCAATGGTACAACGTTAGAGCAGACATGAAAGAGCAACATGATCCCTATATTCATCCTGGCAAAATGAAACCGGTTGAACTGGAGGATCTTTTACCTGTTTTTTGTGAAAAGTTGTGTTTGCAGGAAGTAAATTCTACTGACAGGTTTATTGATATACCGGAAGAGATTGTTGAATTTTATAAAGTTTTCCGTCCATCACCATTGTGCAGAGCTTATAACCTTGAAAAAGCACTTGGTACTCCAGCCAAGATATATTTCAAATTTGAAGGTAATAATACCTCCGGCAGTCACAAACTCAATTCAGCCGTTGCTCAGGTTTATTATGCAAAAGAACAAGGAATGACCAGCTTGACCACAGAAACAGGAGCTGGGCAATGGGGAACAGCTCTATCGATGGCATGTTCTTATTTTGGTTTAGACTTGACCGTTTTTATGGTCAAAGTATCATTTGATCAAAAGCCTTATCGAAAAGCAGTTATGCAGACATTTGGTGCCGATATTATAGCCAGCCCCAGTGACACAACCGATGTAGGAAAAATGATGCTGGAAGCAGATCCTGGATCCACTGGCAGTCTGGGAACGGCTATCTCTGAAGCGATCGAAAGATCTATGAAAACCCAAAACAGCCGTTATGTTTTAGGATCAGTATTAAATCAGGTACTTTTGCATCAATCTGTTATAGGTCTGGAGTCAAAAATTGCCATGGAAAAAATAGGTGAATATCCAGATATCGTTATAGGTTGCGCAGGCGGTGGCTCTAACATGGGAGGTTTAATGGCACCTTTCATGGGAGACAAATTGAACGGCAAAGCAAATCCGTATTTTATAGCAGTAGAACCAGCCTCCTGCCCGTCAATGACACGTGGCCGCTATGCTTATGATTTTTGCGACACAGGCAGAATAACCCCTCTGGCTCGCATGTATACATTAGGTTGTGATTTTAAGCCATCTGCAATACATGCCGGCGGATTGCGCTATCACGGCATGTCTCCTACTTTAAGCAAGCTTTACCATGATGGTTATCTTGATGAGGCAAGGTCAGCAGGACAAAAAAGTGTATTTGAAGCAGCAACGCTTTTTGCCAAACACGAAACAATACTTCCTGCACCAGAGTCAAGCCATGCTATCAAAGCAGCAATTGATGAAGCATTGAAGTGTAAAGAAACAGGCGAATCAAAAACAATCTTATTTGGACTATCAGGCACAGGTTATTTTGATATGACAGCTTACATGCAGTATCAAAACAATGAAATGGTTGATTATGTACCTACAGACGAAGAGCTGGAAGCAAGTTTTGCAACACTTCCCAAAATACCTGGAATACAGGAATAATTTTTCTAAGTAAAGTGCCATGCGTGGCACACCCCCAACAAATGCGTTGCCCGACAAAAACGTCAGGCAACGCATTTATATTTTACGATTATTCAAAAGTAATAAGAATGCTTTTGAGACAATAGAAAATTTGATTTAAACTAAGCCTTTACACTGCCGGCAGTCATACCACTTATAAAATATTTCTGGAAACAAAGGAAAAGAATAAGTATTGGTATAATTGACACTACTGCTCCTGCCACAAGAAGATCATATTTATTTCCGTAAGGCGTTAATAATGTTTTGAGACCTAGAGTAAGAATAAATTTATCGGTAGTATTATATACAAGCAGCGGCCAGAGAAAAGAATTCCAGCTGTTCATACCGGTAAGAATCGCCATTGAAGCTATTGCAGGCTTCATAACGGGCATTATAAGTTGAAAATAGATAGAAAACTCATTTGCTCCATCAACACGCCCGCTATCGATAATCGCTCTGGGAATCCCCGACGCATATTGCCTGAAAAAGAAAATCGCTGGTGCTCCAGCCATGAATGGCAAGACTACACCCCAAAGGTTATTTTGCAATCCTACAGATATTATCAGTCTATACATGGGCAACATTATTACTTCTAGTGGCACCATCAGGATTAAAAGCACACAAAAGAAAATCAGATTTTGCCCTTTAAATCGGTATACAGCAAGTCCATAACCAACCATAGAACTTATGAATAAAGTACATATTGTTTGAACACTTGTCAAAACAATACTATTATAGAACCATCTAATATATTGTCCATCTCTTATCAATTCAATATAGTTAGAAAAAGACATTATTTCCGGCTGAATTTTTAAATTGAGACCATAGCGAAACAATTCGCTTCCTGGTTTAAAGGAGGCTAAAATAATAGCAATAAGCGGTATTAAAACCAGTACACAAAGAACAATAAAAAACATATATAATAAGGGTTTTACCAATAAATTTTTTGATGTATTCGTTTTCACAGTTTATTGTTCTCCCCTCTTGAAAGTTCCAGTTGCAACAAGCTGAATAATGTTAATCAGCATTGTAATTGTCAACAATACTAGACCAATTGCAGCTGAGAATCCAACCTGCTGATTTTCAATACCCTGTTTATAAAGATACCCAACAATTGTTAATCCTATATTTTGAGGAGAAAGATTATCAGACCAATACATATAGCTTTCGGTAAACATTGACAAACCACCATAGATACTTATGGTAAGAACATATACAAGAGTCGGCTTTAATTGCGGAATAGTTATCTTAGTAAATTTCTTAAATGCACCTGCTCCGTCAATTTCTGCCGCCTCATATAATTCTTCGGGGATATTTTTTAAACCTGCCATAAAATAGAGTATATTGACACCAGTCCATCGCCAGCAAGCAAGCAGAACCAACGCAAACATAGCAGGAACCTGCAAACGCAGCCATCTTATTGGTTCGATACCAAATAATCCTATAAATTGATTCATAAGTGAACTGTCGCTCTCTGAAAAAATCAATCTGAAAATAATACCACCTACAACAGCAGATGTAAGTGCAGGTATAAATAGCACTGACTTGATTATTTCCTGACCTCTTTTCATACTCCTGCTACTCAAAAAAGATGCAAAAACCATAGGAAAAGGTATCAGTAGAATCAAAGTGAAAAGCAAATAAGTTATAGAGTTGCTAACAGCCTTCCAGAAAGAACGGTCTCCGAACAGACGACGATAATTACCAAAACTTGGAAATTCAGTAGTTGCAACGCCCTGTATAAATCGGTCTGCATGCAGACTGGAAAAAACAGTCTGTACTATAGGCACCAGATAGAATATCAAAAAAGATAATATAAAAGGCAGTACAAACAGATATGGATCTACTTTCTGTGAATATAGAATTTTTTTCATTTTTTGCATATTGATCGGATACCACCTGTTCTTTTTATAGAGCTTCCCGACAGATCGAAATCTGCCGGGAAAATCCAAGATTAATTAAATTTTGTATTAAGCACCCAGTTCTCTCATTATCTCTTCTTGAGCTTGATCAAGTACGGTCTGAGGATCTTCCATACTTTCATAAAGCTGTGATAAAGCAGTATTGGAAAAATAATTATTTATGGTTGGCCATGACCATGTTGTTCCTTTTATAACACCAACTTCGTCTGCTATTTCATTAAATACATCAACAGGCTTATTAACAAAGAAGGTATTAACCTGTAAAGTTTCGTCCTTGATAACCGAATCATCTGCCCATACTTTCATATTTACAGGATCCATGCCCATTTCCCAAATTTTTACTCCACCCTCATAAGAGAGTTTTGCAAAAGTTACAAATCTGCTTGCCAAATCAGAATTTTCACAGGCAGTAGTTACAACTGTACCTGTACCGCCACCACCAACTGATCGTGGTTGACCAACTTCAAATACAGGAGCCGGTGCCAGAGCGAAAACCCCTTCCATATCGGGCATATTAGCAAAGAATCTGTCCATATACCAGAAAGGCATTACAAAACTGGCAACATTACCGTCTGCAATATAGCCAAACGCTTCACCGTCATCAGGATATCCACCGGGAATCACTGTCATAACATTATCATTAATCATCTGTTGAACCATTGTTGCTGCTTTTAGCATAGCAGCATTATTAACATCCGGTGTACCATCGGCTAATGTGAAATCTGCACTTTGGCTGGACATAAGCTGATAATGAGCAAACAAACCTTTTACCTCAGCTACACCCATATATGCACCAGTCTCTTGATAAAGTTTTTTACCGGCTTCTGCGTAGTCATCCCATGTTGCTATCTCAGCATAATCTATACCTGCTGAAGCCAGCAAATCAGTATTATAAAATGCTACAGTTGCACCAACATGGGTAGGTATACCGTAGTAATTGCCATCTTTGCCATAGACTTCCAGACGTGAAAGAATAATATCACCAAGATAAGGTTCTACATAATCGTTCATAGGCACAAAATGTATATCATTCATAAACTGTGAATAACGACTGATTTCAACATCAACTATGTCGGGTATACCGCTTCCTGCCTGGATATTTGCATAAAGTTTATTATGCAGATCATCCCATGAAATCTGTTCTGGATTCAATGCAATCTGTTCATCAGGATTTTCCTGATTCCAAAGTTGAACCATTTCTTCAAAGAAGTTAAGATGTGAATCTACAAAACTCCAGATAGTAAATTCTGTTGTTTCCCCACTAGTTTCAGGTGGCTTTTCATCGCCTTCTGTTGTCCCTTCCGTGTCTTTCTGATCCTGTTTTGTTTCCGTTTGACCGGTTGTTTCTGTGTTTGATCCGCCACATGCCGCCAAAATTGATATCAACATCATCAAACTTAGCACAATCGACAAAATTCTCATTTTTTTCATACTGTACACTCCTTTTCTTTTGTGACTTTTCCTCTTTGTTATTCTTGTGGTTTTGTGGTTTTGTGTTCTTGTGGTTTTTCTCGTTTTTCGTTTTTTTCTGCTTTTCTTTATTGCAAAACTTCTACTTGGCTTCTAGTCTTATAACATTCCAGGAAGCCTTGGGAAGTCTTGTAATCAATTTCTCATTTTCTATGAAACTTTTATTACTAATGAATGGTTTTACATGTTCTTTTCGAGCACTATTAGTTATTTTTAAATCCTGGTGACTCAAAACAATATGTTCTATTAATTTGAGATTATTAAATCCTGACAGAACAGCTTCAAGATCTATATCATTTTCCAAGTCTCTGTTCAGTATAAAAATATTTAACTTGTCATATTCCTGATTGTAGACAATTGCAGATTCAATACAGGGGACATCTGTAAAACTTTTTGTGTCATATTTTTTACAAGCCACCGCGCTATGTAAAGCCTGTCCTCGACCATAACAACTTGCATGCAAAAAAGGATAATAAATAGTTTGTTTCCAGACATTGTTGTCATCGGTCATTATAGGTGCAATAGCATTAACAAGCTGGGCAATACAGGCAATACCGATTCTGTCAGCATGATTAATCAAAGTAATTAACATGCCCCCCACCATCAAAGCGTCTTCCATTGTATAAATATCTTCAAGCAAAGAGGGAGCAAATTGCCACGGTTCATGATCCACAATATGAAACTCTTCTTGCTTTGAATGAAACCACACATTCCATTCATCGAAGCTGAGCATCATAGTTTTATTTGATCTTTTTTTCGCTTTGATATAATCACAGGTTGCAATTACAGTCCTGATAAATCTTTTCATTTCCATAGTACTAGCAAGATAATCATCGGTATCATCAGACGGATTGCCATAGTACTGATGTAATGATAAATAATCTACCTCATCGTATGTATAATCAAGAACGGTATTTTCCCATTCCGGGAAAGTGGGCATAGTCGAATAACTGCTACCACAAGCTATAAGTTTTATTGTTTCATCTGTTCTTTTCATAGCACGGGCAGTCTGAAGAGCAAGCTTACCATAATCATGATCTGTCTTTTGCCCAATTTGCCATTGCCCGTCCATTTCATTACCAAGGCACCAGTATTTTATGTTATGCGGCTGCTCATAGCCATGCTTTTGGCGCAAATCACTATATTGTGTTCCGGCCTTATAATTACAATATTCCAACAAATTACAGGCATCCTGCATAGTGCCTGTACCAAGATTCACAGCCATCATGACTTCACTACCGGCCTGCTTAGCCCATGTACAGAAATCGTCAGTCCCCATCTGGTTGCTTTCAAGACTTCTCCAAGCCAGATCTTTTTTTACAGGACGCAAATTTTTAGGACCTATGCCATCTTCCCAAAAATATCCTGATACAAAATTACCTCCAGGATACCTTATAATAGGCACCTTTAATTCTTTTACCAAATTCAAAACGTCTTGACGAAACCCTAATTCATCAGCCTCTTTATGTCCAGGTTGATAAATACCACCATAAACAGCTCGTCCGACATGTTCAATGAACGAACCATACAAATTATCAGAAACTTCTCCGATTACAAATGTTTTTTGCGCGCTAAGAACGGCCTTGCTTACAGCCATAAAATAAATCTCCTCACCTTATATCTCTTATACCTTTTGAATTTTTATAATTTGTTACTCTTACTTTTACAAAAGACTTTTACCATTATGTCCTGATCATGATCACCGAATCCTTTGCCAAAAAGAGTTAAACCCCCAACGTTTCTGGCATTTTCTTTAACAGATAATTTCAATGAAATACTTCCGTCAAAGTCAATATCATTCAACGTTTTTTTCGAGCAAAGTACATTATCCAAATAAGTACCCTCATGATTTATACGAATAGTCTTAAGCAGTCCATATTGATTAGGCGTCCACCATGAAGGAGTAAGTAAACCTCTTCTTTCTCCATAATCACCTGGACTGGTCCAGTCAAAAAGAGGTACACCTGCAAGCTCAAAACTTATATCCGAAGGCCATACATCGCTATAGCCTGGAGCCTCGCTACTAATTTCGGCAGATATCTCAATTTCCTCAACAATCTGATCCTGAGAAGCATAATTAGGAAATTTGTACTCAACATAACCTGTGCTAAGCCAAAGCAAACAAGCAGAAGATCTTTGTGGATCATATGCAACTCTAGGATCATCAAGGGCACCTATGATTCCTGTTTTAGATGCCAGACCACATGTAGGTTTCATTTGTATATCTGTATACTGTCCTACAGGCATTTCTATTTCATAAACATCCATAGCTTCCTGTTGTTTCATTGGCAAAAGCAATCTGTATTCAACATCAAGTAATGAACAAAGTTTATGGCTGCTACCATTTCTGCTAATCTGACGACAAAGAATAATTCCTGCAGCTTCAAGCTTTTTAATATGCTTTGTCATTATCGGAGGACTTATACCTATAGTTTCTGCCAATTCTTTGATATTCATCTCACTTCCGGCAAGCAGTTCCATTATCTCCATACGAACATCACTTGCTAAAGCTTCGAAGAAAGCAAGATTTTCTTTTGAAACTTTCACCTGCATTAAAGGCACCTCGGTTGATCATTTTTGTTAATACTTTTTTTTTAGAACTGTGATTATCTCAACATTGAATTAACCTTTGTAAAAACCCAACTTAATTAACCGCGTGATTAATCACTTGTTATTTGTTTTTTTCATGCTCTAAGTATAGCTTTTGGCCATTTTTATGTCAATATGATACGAAAATATTATCTTTTTAACAATATAAAATGTATATTTTGTGCTTATACTACAACTCAAAAAGCATAAACCTTCACTGAACAAACTTATTAAAACCGATCAATTAACTTGTAGGTTAATTTATTAGCATTTTCGCCTTTTAATGTAGAATCTGTTTTAAAAAACTAAGCCAGATTGCTAACTATATTTAATCCTGATATACTGTTCAGGCGTTTTTATAATGGATAAGCAGATAAGCAAATTATATCTTTTGCTTGAAATCATCACTGCGCAACAATCTATTTAGCCAAAACCCGGGAGGTTTACTATATGACCAATAATTTAAATAGCGAGATTACAAGGCGTCGCACTTTTGCAATAATCTCACATCCTGATGCAGGAAAAACTACCATGACTGAAAAATTGCTCCTCTATGGAGGCGCTATTCATATGGCAGGTACTGTAAAGGGGCGCAAAGCAAGTAGACATGCGACTTCTGACTGGATGGAAATAGAAAAACAGCGTGGTATTTCTGTAACATCATCAGTAATGCAGTTTGATTATCATGGATTTTGTATAAATATACTGGATACACCAGGACATCAAGACTTTTCCGAAGATACCTACAGAACGCTTTGTGCAGCTGATGCTGCTGTTATGATGATTGATGGAGCAAAGGGTGTAGAAGCTCAGACAATCAAACTTTTCGAAGTTTGCCGTATGCGTGGAATACCTATATTTACTTTTGTAAATAAAATGGACAGAGCGGCCAGAGATCCTTTTGATCTGATGGATGAACTGGAAAAAGTTCTGGGAATTTTTTCCGTACCTGTAAATTGGCCAATCGGCACTGATGGCGATTTTAAGGGTGTTTACAATCGCAAATATAATAGAGTAGAAATTTTCGACAGTAGTCGCGGAGATCATGGTGCCAGTATGGTAAAAGTAAATCTTACAAGCCTTGAGGATCCTAAGCTATCTGAGGTTATAGGAAGCGATTATCACGAAAAACTCATGGGAGATATAGAGCTACTCGACATAGCCGGAGATGAGCTGGATTTAAAACGTGTTCAGTCTGGCGAATTAACACCTGTATTTTTTGGTAGTGCAATCACTAATTTTGGAGTTGAATCATTCTTAAACGAGTTTCTTGCTATGGCACCATCACCGATTGCTCGTCTTACAAATGAAGGTAGCTTAAAACCAGTCGAACCTTTTTTCAGTGGTTTTGTTTTTAAAATTCAAGCTAATATGAATCCCGATCATCGTGATAGAATGGCATTTATCCGTATTTGTTCAGGTCAGTATAAAAAAGGACTCGAGGTAAAACACATTCGCCAGAATAAGCATATCAGGCTTTCGCAGCCACAACAATTTATGGCACAGGACAGAAATATTGTTGAAGAAGCTTATGCAGGTGATATTATAGGAGTTTTTGATCCAGGATTATTTAAAATTGGTGATTCTCTTGTTCAGGGCAATAGAAACATACGCTTTGAGGGAATTCCTATTTTCCCAGCTGAACACTTTGCCAGAGTTTCTCCAAAAGATTCCATGAAAAGAAAACAGTTCTTGAAAGGAATAGAACAAATATCTGAAGAAGGAGCTATCCAGATTTACAAACAGCCTGACATTGGTACAGAAACCTATATAGTTGGTGTAGTAGGTGTTTTACAACTGGAAGTTCTTGAGTACAGATTGAAAAATGAATATGGTGTAGAAATAAGACAAAGCAATTTAAATTACAGATATGCTCGCTGGATAGCACCAGGAGAAAACGGCAAATTACCAGACCCCAAAAAGCTTTCTATTACCAGTACTACAATGATTGTTCTTGATGATAGCGAAATGCCGGTTTTATTATTTGAGTCTGACTGGGCTATTGATTGGGCGATTGACAGAAATCCTGGTCTTAAGCTGAATAATATCGGACATGCAGGAGGTTTTGAAGAATAGAACCTTCAAATTACAGTAAAATCTTAGCTTAAAATATGATAATCTAAATAAATTTGAAAAACCTTGAATCATAACTGCCGGCTCAGCCGGCAGTTTGTTCAGGCCCTATAAGGGCCCATTACCGGCCGGACATTCGTCCGTTTGAATTTGCTAACACGCGCACCCATTGTCACTGCTGCTGCTAAAGCAGCTTATTTCTTGCGTTCTGTTTCCCGATCACCCGTAAACGGATCTATGTATTCTTTCAAACTGATCTGATCTTGTAAATAATCTTCCTTTAGCTGTTCCGCTATGTACTTCCTTATTTTTTTCTCATTTTTTCCTACTGTACTAACAAAATAGCCTCTGCACCAAAAGTGTCTATTTCCATATTTGTATTTGAGATTGGCATGCCTATCAAAAATAATTAGGCTACTCTTACCTTTTATATACCCCATAATCTGCGATATACTGTATTTGGGTGGAACTGTTATTAGCATATGTATGTGATCCGCATATGCTTCCGCTTCTAGTATTTCCACTCCTTTGCGTCGGCATAGTTCTATTAGTATTTGGCTAATATCTCGTTTTAACTTGCCGTATATCACTTGTCGTCTGTATTTCGGTGCAAATACGACGTGATATTTACACTCCCATCTTGTATGTGCTAAGCTTTGTTCATCCATTTGGGTCAAAACCTCCCTTGCTTCTGAGTGTGCGTGGTAGCCACTCTATTCTAGCAAGGGGGTTTTGTTTCTTGAAGCTAAAGCTTATTGTCTTCCACCCGCATAGCGGGTGGTTTATTGTTTCGCGCTCGTTGGCGCTCAACTGGCTCAAGCCAACAACTAAGAACCCCTTTCGTTAGGTTAAAACTATCGAAAGGGGTTTTATTAATAAAAATATTTTTTGATGAATCAAGAATTTAAATATCTGAAAGCAACATATTTTCAACAGTCTCTTTCATTTCATCTTTTTCTATTTTTTTATCATGAAGCACTGGTTTTTTATCAAGATCCTTTATTGTCAGAGGGATTTCAAGACCACTTTCTTTTGATAACTCTTCAAGCATAACAGCCTCGCTGCGGCCTTTGCTATAACCTTGTCCATTAATAGCATCTCCAACAGAACCGGCAAATTTAAACGGGCTTGCAGTTGAAACAAACACAACCTTGCTATCATCTCCTGATCTGTTGATATACCTGCCATAAACATTGAATCCAACAGCTGTATGTGTATCAACCAAATGATCACAGCAGTCATAAACTTCTCTGATTGTTTTCATCGTACCAAAATCATCGGCAAAACCACCAACAAAAACTTCTTGCAGAGCCCTAAGAGCCTGTGAATCAATTTTATAAAAACCTTCATTTTGCAGATCGTTCATCCAATTATTCAACTTTGAGGAATTGCGTCCGCAAATTTCAAATAAAAGTCTTTCAAGGTTAGAGGATATCAAAATATCCATAGAGGGCGAATTTGTTTTGTAAAAGTCTCTTCTTCTATCATACAAACCATTTCTCATAAAATCAGAAAGAACTTTATTTTTGTTCGAGGCGCAAATTAATTTATGCACAGGCAAACCCATTTTACGAGCATACCATGCCGCTAGAATATTACCAAAATTACCGGTAGGCACAACTATATTAATTGATTCTCCAGCTTCAATTTTTTCAGTTTTTATCAGATCTGCATATGCAGAAAAATAATAAACTATCTGCGGCACAAGTCTGCCCCAGTTAATTGAATTTGCAGAAGATAAAAGATGTCCTTTTTGCCTTAATTTATCTGCCAGATCAAAATCACTGAATATCTGCTTTACTCCTGTCTGTGCGTCATCAAAGCAGCCTTCAACAGCTACAACATTACAATTGGTACCTTCCTGAGTTATCATTTGCAATCTTTGTGCAGGACTAACCCCCTGCGATGGATAAAAAACAATTACCGATGTTCCCTCCACATCTTTGAACCCTTCCAAAGCAGCTTTACCCGTATCACCAGATGTTGCTGTCAAGATACAAACTTTAGCCGTTTCTCCAGTTTTTCTGATCGCAGCAGTCATCAAATGCGGTAATAACTGCAATGCCATATCCTTGAAAGCAGCAGTCGGGCCATGCCATAGTTCCAGCATATAATCTTTATCATTATATTCATTAAGTTGAACAAGCGGGGCAGGATTTTCGCCAAATTTCTCTTCATCATATGCGGCATCTACTGCCAGCTTTATCTCTTCAGAAGTATAGTCGGTAAGGTATAAAGAAAGGATTTTAACTGCTCTTTCTTTATATGATTCCTGTGCCATCTGCTGAATCTCATCTATACTTACTTGAGGAATTTCCTCAGGCACAAATAAGCCTCCGTCAGGTGCTATTCCCTGCTTTATCGCCATAGCAGCTGAATATTTTGTCTGATCCCCTCTTGTACTTATATAATTCATTGGTTCCCTCCAAAAATAATTAATTGCCAAAGCCCATCATTACAAGCCTGTTCTGGGAATAACCTGCTAATTCACTACCTGGGAAATTAGCTACTACAAATTCATAGTATGGTTTGGCTTGCTCAAATTGATTCAGTTCCTGATGCGTTCTTCCACAGGAGTAAGCAATTCCGCCATTATAGTAAAAAGGTGAAATACTAAATGCTTTTTCATAATCCACTATAGCAAGTTCATAATTACCTTGATCAAAATAACTTCTCCCGGAAAGTCTAAGCTGCTCTGCTGCTGCATCAGCTATACTTTCAAGCAATGACTTTACATCAGCTTTTAATTGTTGAGCTGATATAGTAACTTTTTCTGTTTCATTAGTATTATCATCTGATACTGCAAAAGTTTCAATTAGTATATTATCTGGAATTTCCTCAAGTCGCTCCTGCATTTCCAGCAATAGTTCTGAAACAGCAACTTGATCTGAATTCTGATTCTCAAAAGCATATTCATATTCACTATATAAAGACAATAATGCTTCCTGTGCAAGTTTCTCTGCCGAATCTTCGGTTGTCTCTGTTGTAGGCATTTCTGTTGTAGTTGTAACAATCGTTGTTGTTTCTTTGATATCAGTTTCAGAAGTCTCAGAAATCGGATCTGCTTCTTGCACAGGGGCTTTGAATCTATCATATTCATCAAGCAAATCTGACACTAAAGAATTTTCACCAGCCAACTCATCTAACCGCTTTTCCAGCCACTGTAATCTTGCGCTTTCATCTGGAGTGTCCTCCCCTCGTCTATTAAGAAAATGAGATCCCAGAGATATACCTCCCCAGACAAGAAGCCCTGCCACTATAACAATAATTACAATCGGAACTATCACACGGATATATTCAATTGGTTCTTTTTTATATACTACATGCGTCTCCTCTTCTTCGGGAAACTCTGATTTACGAATTACCTCTTGGCGTTCCTTTTCGCTTGCCATGCGAACTCTATGTCTTTTGCCCGTAGGCTGCAAAATATTTGCACCAGTTTGCTTGATCCCTTGAATAACAGGTGTTTCCATACTTTTATCAGGAATAATTTCAGCCAGATCCTCGTTATTGCTTGTCTTTTTTGTTTTGTCTGCCTGTTTGCTTTTTCTATTATCTTTAGTTTTACTGTTTTTCCTTAAAGTCGACTTAGCTGTTATTCCTTGTTCCTGTAAACGAATCTGTGCTTGAGAATCTAAGGTTTTCTTTGCCACCTGCAGACAGTTTATTGCCCGTGCATGTTCTTCCTCCGGAAGATCCAGCAGACTCACATGCTCAAAATGCTCCAGGGCATCTGAAACCAGTCCTGCCTGCATCTGACAGCATCCCAGCAAAAAAGCTGCATGAGCAAACATAGGGTATGAAGCAGCTAATCTTTTTAAAGCAATTACTGCGATATCATCACTATTTAAGGCCAAAAGATCCACAGCTTTATTATATGTTGCAACAGCCTGCTCCATCTCTCTTGGCGGCGCAAACAATCCTATGTCTTCCGAATTTAGATGTTTAAACTTATGGATTTCACTTTGCCAGTCCACAAAAGCGCCTCCGGTAATTATTTATAATATGATTCCTGTACATTAGTCTACCTGATCAAAAATTCACGAATAGCTCCAGCCAGATACAAAGATCCAAAAACACAAAGTGGCTTTTGCCTGGCTGCAGACAACTCAACTGCAAATAAAGCAGCTCGTACAGGATCTTCTTCATAGTATACAAGATCTGCATTATTATAACCGTTGTTAGGGGAACTTGGCAATCTTAACACGGCTCGTCCTGACAATTCTGCTACATGTTTTGCTAGGTCATATGCCATCATAGCTCTATCACTAGCAGGTTTTGTACAAATAATAGTATCTGTTGCATATGAATCAGCCATAAAAACCGGTTCAAACATTTTTGCTTTATCTTTATCCGCAAGAACACCGGTCAAAAAAATTATTTCCTGCTTTGGTAAAAGTATCTTTAATGATTCAGCCAAAGCCTGGCAGCCTTGGGGATTATGGGCTCCGTCAAGCAAAATCGGTCGAACCAACTTTGAACTATAAATTTCTTTTTTATTGCAAAGTTCTAAACGAGCAGGCCAACAAGCAGTTGAAAGACCATATTTTATTGGTTCTTTATGGTGGTTATTGTTTTTGGCTAAACCATATTGCAATAATATTTTTTCACAAACCACCACAGACATCTTTGCTAACAGAGGCTGATAGGTTGCTATCTGAGATATTTTATATGTTTCTGAAATATTTACCAAATTAAAATCTCTGTTACAATCAACCTGGTTATGATCCGACTGAAGATCAGAATTAAAAGATTTCATAAATTTAAAAGATTGACCTGTAAGATTTCTTTGCAAAATTTCAATATCGTCATCTGTAATTATTTCCAAGGTTGCCTTATTCTGAATACAGGTATTTCTAAAAACCTTTTCAACTTCCAAGGCTTCTTTATGGTCATAAATTGCAGCTTGAGGTGAATACAAAAAAACATTTGATCCTTGCTTTATAATACCGGCTTTTTCTTTTGCAATATCAACATAATTATTTCCAAGCCAGGCAGAATGATCCATGCCTATAGCGGTTATCAAACATGCATAAGGATTCTCAATAACATTTGTTGCATCAAGCCTACCTCCCATGCCTGTTTCCCATATAACCCAATCACAGTTTTTTTTAGCAAAATAAATTAATGACAATGCCGTCATTAATTCAAACTCACTTGGAGTATCAAGACCTTCAAGACGCATTTGCTCACTATTCTGATTAAGG
The DNA here is from genome assembly GCF_900002895.1 of Ercella succinigenes. Lineage (NCBI taxonomy): Bacteria > Bacillati > Bacillota > Clostridia > Eubacteriales > Oscillospiraceae > Ercella > Ercella succinigenes. Next base: position 72,583 of record NZ_CDHP01000001.1, read on the forward strand.
ATCTGCGATATTTTCTGGTATTCTTTTTCGCTTATTTCACCAGATTTTTCATCAACTGATAATGAATCAAGGCCGTATAAACCATCAGTTATTCTTATTGATTCTGTTTTTCTTTGCAAATGCGGTGTAGAAAACCAACCAACCTTATAACCCGCAGAGGCAAGTATTGCATTGCAATAACTACCAAGAGAACCTTTACCATTGGTACCGGCTATGTGAATAAATTGCAGTTTTTTTTGCGGATTATCATTTAACTGCAGCAGATGGTTGATTCTTTCAAGTCCCGGCTTTATTACAGTTGAAGAATAATCTGCAGAGCCTGAATATCTATTACTTGATTCAGTCTGTTTTATACTCATTATTTTTACCATGTTTTTTTTCTTGTCTATTAAAAACAAATAATTTACTAAAAATATAGTTCCCTACCATAACCAGAATCTGAGTCAGCAGTTTACTGACCATCATTTCCCAGCCGGCAAAAGAAATCACAGCATCTATTCCCATCACATTTGTTAATAAAAACATTGCTCCGTATTCAAAAGCTAATGCAGTAAAAATTCTCGAAGCAAGGAACCGACTTAATTCCTGCCAAACAGAGCCATGCGACTTAAAAACAAAAACTCTATTTGCCCAGAAAGCAAAAAGGATAGCGGCTACAATGGCAGGGAAATTAGAAACCCACCATAATGATGTGCCAAGGAATCTGCTCAGAAAAGCAAATACCAAAAGATTTACAAGAGTTGTCAAAACTCCTGCTATCAAATATGTAATTAACTCTCTACTAAAGAGAAATTTCAAAAATTTATTCATATAATTAGTCTACACGCCTTATTTTGGGTGGTTTTTCAATATAATCTTTTTTTCCGCCATTTTTAAGAGATTTTCCAGAACCACCTGGTCCACCACCATTACCGTTTTTGATCAAAGACCATACAAACAGACCTAGAAAAACAACTGCAATTATGCCGAGAATGATTGTTGATATCACATAAGGGTTGCTAAATACCGAAGAATCTTCCGGTTCCGGTGTTGGCTCCGGTGTTGGAACTGATGTCGGTTCCGGCGTCGGTTCTGGTTTACCAGGCAAAATATCATAAGGGAAAATCAATCTGGTGGATAATTGATATAGATAGAAACCTTTTTCACCCTTGGCATTTAATAAGTACAATAAATAAATATCGCCGTTTTGATCATTAATTCTAGAATTGTCAAAATCAGGCAAAGGTCTCCAACACTCAAAAACTTCCCCATCAATAGTTATGCTGGCTTCTGTAAAACCCGCTGGAATTTCCACACTCTCATCAGGTGTAATTCTTATAAAACTAGCACCAGGAACAGAAAGAATCGCAAATGGATAAAATTCGCCGGTTTCAGGATCATAAAAATAAAACCCTGACTCTGGGCCGTCATTGCTTAAATATAATAAAAACAAATCTCCTTGTATGGATTTGAATGCAGTAACCATTTGTCCGTTTATTTCAATCGTAGTTTTATAGAACCCGGCAGGTATTTCAACTTCTTCTGGTGGTTCGACAACAGCAAACTGACTGCCGTTTACTGTAACAGAAACAGGAGGGGTAGGTGTCGGTTCTGGGGTAGGCGTTGCTTCTGGAGTAGGTGTCGGACCCTGTCTATTGGCAGTTATAGTATAGGTATTAGTAGATCCGTTTTGCGCTGTCACAACCACCCTTATTGTATTTGCACCGTCCTTTAATCCTGTATTACCACTTACTGAAACAGATGCAGCAGGGTCTTCAGCTGCTGCCGAAACAACTATCCGATCAATTCCCATAGCAACCGGTAAAGAATAACTAAGCTGTCCTGGAGAAAAAGCCGGGCTTAGAACTCCCTGGTCAACGGATAAAGACTTTAGATTGGCATTGCCAGGCAAGGGAGCACGTATTTCAACACTTGTACTTGCACCAGTAGGCGGCCATTCTGTTAAAACTTCTGCACTACTGATAGAAAAAGCGGCATTACCTACAGCATTTGCCGTAAAAGTCATCTGAAAAAGATTAGCAGTCGTTGTACTTCCACCAAAGGCAGTAGCAATTACTTTATTACTAGATACCGTATTAGCTCCTGCAGTTGCAGCTGCAGACCTGTCACTAAAACCACTATATGAAACAATTGAAGGATCATAAGTAACTTCTATCATATAATTTTCCAGAGGCAAAGCCCGAGAAGCATTGACAGAAATAGTTATTGTACTGCCAAGGTCAACAGATCCCGAACTGGCAGAGATGCCCACACCTATACCTTCTGCAGCTACATTATCCGTTGCCACAGCCAGAGGTGCAAATATGGACAATAAAAAAACTATTGTCAAAGACAGGGTTAAAATATTTTTTCTGATTCTCATGCTTCCTCCATGATTATATAAATTAATAGATCGTCTCATTTGAAGCTATTATATCATTGCTGTATGTTTGCTTTCTGTAAAACATGATTAAAGATCTGATTGAGATCTGCCGAGGTCACTTTACCATTTTTATCTACATCAGCAGCTTTTTCATATGGCCCGCTTAAAGTAGAACGTTGCAGAACATGGTTAAATACTTGATTTAGATCTGCCGAAGTAATTCTACCATCTCCATTTGTATCTCCATAAACAACAATTGTGAAATTTTGCGTAACAAGATTTTCATATGAAATTCTTACAGTATTGCCTGTACCGATTGTGTTTGTCTGTGCTTTGCCGGCAGCATCTAAAACCTGTACCTGATAACCAGTAGGCACTCCTAGATTTGACACAAAATTTTCTACTGTTGTCAATGATTTTGCCGGATCAAGCCCGGTAATTATTGATCCGTCAACTCTAAATATGTTCTGATTAAATTGCAATGCAGGTATAGGATTTTGCGGCACATTTACATCAACAGGTACTGTCCCGTCTTTAGCCTTGCGTATGATACTAAATTTATACTCTCTTTTTGTACCTGCTTCAGAAGTGACTGTTATAATAATCACATTTGTTCCCGGCTTTAGTTCATATGTCCCAGAACCAGCAATCTTTGCTTTACTGTTAACCGGAGTACCGGTCAGTGTTATGGATGTAATATCATGGTTTACTGTAGAGCTATATTCTGTTTTTGCAGGATCAAAAGCAGGGCTAAGAACTATACCCCCTGTATTAACACTTTTAAGCCAGTTATTCTGACTGCGGGCATCAGTCGGCAAAGCAGCAGGCTGGTCAGGCATACCTGATATAACCGGTATGATAAATTCAAAACTATTGTTTAGCTGATTATTATCTCTATAGGCTCTATAAACATCAAAAGCCTCATTTCTAGGAGCGGCCAGATTACCCATATACTGGTGCCAGAATACACCATCATATTGGTCATCGAGATCAAATTTCTGAAGATACAAAGTATGCTGATTACGGTTAATATAGGAAGAACCGATAAACACCGCACCTCCCACTATGGAGCGCCAGGGACTGTCCCAAGGTATAAGGTATCTATCATCTGTCGCAGTCTGCTGCGCCTTTCGGTCAGGTCCGTATTTTGCATATTCCAGTCCGTTTCTGACAGGATTTGTTCCTTGACTGGCGCCTATATTATAAAAATTATATAGCCCGTTAAAAGGATCTCCAAAATTTCCTGTTACAGATCCGCTTTTAGTTACCCCTATTTCCAGACGTGATCTTGATGCCAGATGGTAGGGGCATACACCAGTTTTTTCTGCAGCCTCCATGAAAGCATCTACATAAGTTCCTGTTTTCGTAATGACCTTTCCACTAGCATCAAGAACAGGCTTATTATCCATGCCAATGACCTGATAAGTAAAAGTCTCACGTCCTTCTTCCATAAAAGTACCGGCCAGAATACTTGCGACACCTGAACGCTTATGCAAATCAGGATTATATTTTAGATTCTCAAACATGAAAATATACATCTCATCAAGCCAGTTTCTAGGATCAAGATAATGTGCTATGGTTGCCTGGTTAGCCATTACCCATGAATTGCTGTCATGCATAATCCATGTATCGTTAGCAAAATTAAAGGAATCGGAAGCATATGATTTCAGGGCATTACTTGAACTTGCAGGAATAAGACTACGCCCGGTTTTGCTTTGTTCTTTAAGAATCGTATTCCAGTCATATTTAGCGTCGATAAACATGGGAGTAAAAGTCCAATTAGGATATTTGGCATGCAAAGTTCTTAGAGCAGGCCAGTAACTTGACGGAAAACCTAGTGATTTAAGATACTCATCATATTCATTATTAACAGGAGCATCTTCGTTTAGCATTACAAGTCCTGCATTAATAAAACCATTAAGCTCTTTACCGTTAGCTTGCGTATAAGTTACGCTGTACCATTGATTGCCGTAATTGCTTACATTCTGTCCTGTGATCTGTGTTTTCACATAAACAGATGTGCCCAAAGGAAGCGTCGCAACAACACTTGATGTCGTCGTAGCCTGCTGCCGCATATTAACACTGCTACCTGATACTTTTCCCCATCTGTCTATTTTTGTTTCAGCACTAACAGATGAATTACTATCAAAAACAGGCCCTATCTGAATGAGTGTTATTGTCAAAATAAGAGCAAAAATAAAAATACGCAAGCTATTAAATGAAAATAATATTTTTTTAACTAAAGACTTTGAAATATTGCTATCGGCAAGCATTTTGCTAATAAAAGGTTTATTTTGTAATAAGTTTGAAATATTTGCAGAATCAAAATCAGCAGCAGACTTTTTCTCGGATTTATTAATCCGGAAATTTTTTTGCCTGCCTGATTCTGTCAAAATCTGATCATCATCCGTTTTTCTAACTTTATTATCATTATTCCTATGTCTTAAACAGCTTTTATCAGTATTTATGCTGTTTTTATTCTTCTTCACGTGCATGGACCTCCTTCGGGCATTGACCAGCCAATGCATGTATACCGAATTCATTCTAGCATAGTAGTGTGCCAGCTATATTACACGTATTTTATATTTTCAAAATATTTCAAAAATCTCCTTTTCTATACTTAACTAATTATCTTGCCAAAATTTAGCAAACACATATTTGCAAGCTATGGCCAGACAGGAAATTGTTCTGGTAGATTATCAAAAACTGGTATTTTGAAGACAAAAGGTTGATCCAGTAATTCTAGCTCATCATAAGCGCGATAAGTTCTGCGTCCCTCAGCCCATGCCATCTGAATGTTTTGAGCATACTGGCGAACAAACAAGTCAGGATCAGCTATCAGATCAAATTTTTGCCCATACAAGGTATCTTGTCCTATTGCAACATAACGGTCTGCAATCCATACAGCGCCGCCTTTAATCGCTCTCTCAGGAGTGTTCCATGGAATCAGCCATCTTTGCTCATCTTCATCCAGTTCAACCGTTAAAGGATCTTTACCAAATTGAGCGAAGCGGGCTCCATTTATTAATGCACCATTTTCAACAGAAGGATTTGGAGTTGAGCCTATATTGTAAAAATTATATATGCCTTCATAACCAGATAATTCACCATGTGCAAGCACCGACTGCCCTTGAGGCCCCATTTCCTGGAGAATTTTAGCTGCTACAAAAAACGGACTTATATTTGCATTCTGTCCAGCTCTATAAATTAAGTCAGCATAATCTATTTCCTGACTATCCGAAGACATAAAGGTTCCCTGAAGCATCGCTTCAACCCCCTCTACAGTGTGTAAACTATCTTCAAATTGAAGTGATTCAAATTGAAAAATATCAAGTGGAGTTAATGCATGTCTGGGGTCACCAAAATACGCTATTACTTCTGTAGCTGCAGCTTTCCAGGAAACACCATCGTAAACCGGACTGTCTTCTTTTACCCAGTGAGCAGGACTATAATTGGCATCAACAAGGTTTTTGTCACGATTATCTTGTGCTTCCATAAAATCAAGCCAGTTAATGCCTGTATTATCTGCTATGAACTGCCATTGAGGCTGAATTAAGTGAATAGCCCACAAGGGAGTCCTGTAGGTAAAAGGAAAAGCTTCCAACACTTCATGATAACCATTTTCTGCAGGTGGTCTGAGAATTGAAAGTTCATAAATATTAGTTATACCTTTAAATCCTGAAATCTTAAGTTGCAGTAAATTGACAGATGGTGCAAGCTCTATAGTATCATTTGATTCTAATATAACCGAGGTTCCATCTTCATAATTTATAGTTATTTCCAAGTCAGCTGCACTGCCTTCAATTGTCCATGCATCGAAAGCTAAATTTGTGGTTGAACTATCAACATACAAGCCGTATATATTATCGTCATTATTAAAAGAAGGTGCATAGGCCAGCGGCTGACCTCCTGAAGTTTCCAGATTCAAAGCAGCAAGCCGGCTGTCTATTTGTATTAGAGAATAATTTTCTGCAGGCTGCCAGATATTTTGATCATTCTCGTCTTTTATTAAAATCTGATCTTCAGCATTATCAATAACAGCGATATAGCGTGCGGGCTCTTCTTTTGTCAGAGCAACCGTTTCTGCTGCAGCCAAAGAATAATGCAGCGCTGTTTGCTGGTCTTTGTCAGAACGTGAAATTTTTACATAATAGCTTGTTTGATTTTCAGTTAACAAGGGTTGTTCATTCTGATTTGCATTCATAAGAGAAAGCGGCAGCAAATCTTTTTCTCCGCCTTGATAACGTAAAGCAGCAGAGAGGTTTTCACGACTTATAGACTCTGCAACCTGCTCACCCATAATATTGAACATAGTCAATTCCAAGTCAGCATCAGCTTGGAATAATGTAAGCATAGGTATATTATCTTCAACATCTAATCTAAACCAAGCTTCATTTATATAATTTATTTGATTTTCCTGTCTATTAGCTTGGTCTTCCAGAGATTGCCCAGGTATACTTTGAGCACTTATCTGTCCTTCTTCAAGTGGTTGTACATCCGGAACAATAAAACTATCCAAGCTTACCCATTGACCTCTGCCGTCACTTGTCTGAATGAGATAATCTATTTTATGAAGTCCTGGAGTTTCGTATCTTGTATCCCAATAAACAGTATAAACATCCGCATTTGCTGTGTCCTGCTTTATTTGGTCAATCTGCTGCTGTTGCTTGATTAAATCATAAGAAAAGCTTTGTTGCAAAGCACCATTGGAAAATAGTTTTAGTCTTGCCTCTTCTCCTGATAATCTAATTTCAGCTGATATAGGTAATAGCCCGATGATTCTTTCATTCTCTTCAGGCAAATCTGAAACCATTGTCAAAGTTCTAATTTGTGTGGCCGATGCAAAATCAGGCAAAGTACCAGGTATTTCAGCCGCTTTCATAAGATAGTCTATCCAGGCTAAACGGCTGGAATTTTGCTGTAAAATTAATTTTGACTCTTCTTTTTCCTCTGCAGTTATCTCTTGTCCGAAAACAACACTATAGCTGTCCTTTACAAACTGCTCATCATCAACTTGATTGGCAAGATAAATTGGTGAGATAAAAAGTCTTGTCATGTAGTCAGGCAGTTCATGTTGGCCTGAAAGGATTTGAGTTATCCAAATGTCTTCTCCAGGCTGATCAAGAAGATCTTGACCACGCAAAATGATTTCTCTAATTTCTTTTGTTCTATTTTCATAAATGTCAATTATCTTATCATTGCTATTATAATCGTTTGTTGAAAACAAATCATATTTTATAACACCGCTGATTATTGTGATAATGAACAATATAGTACTTATAATAAGACCAGGCAATATTCGTATTTGCCTTTTTCTTAATCTTTTATATCTAAGTTCAGCCGCAATCGAAGAGTCTGCTTTATTATCGACTCCTTCAACCAATGACTGTAATTTATCATCATTCAAAACTTTTTTTACTGAATCTTTTTCCGACCCATTCATATTCAGTTTCAATACAATCTACCTCTTAGCAATTAAATTTTGATATTATTTTTCATTAGAAAACCTGCCTGAAAAATTAATCAGTCAATTGTTTGCATCTATTTCGCTCAATTGGTCAAGCGTCAGGCTATAAGAAGGCAAAAAGACTTGCAGAAAATATTCGACTTCCGGAAGTTTAAATCTATTTAACGCTTGTTCAAGACTTATTTTTGCCTGCAAAAATTCAGGGTTTCCTGCTTTTTCTTCATCCAGACATTTTATATATGCACTTAATTTGTCAGCTGCCTTAACAAATTTCAGTGCAGCTTCCATCTCAGCGGAATTTGCTTTGGGCATAAGCAGTTCTCTATAAACATCCTGCAAATCCACAGGTAGCATTGTCAGTAATTTTTCAGAAGCAACCTCTTCAACAGTTTTATAAGCTTTTTTAATTTGCGGATTAAAATATTTCACGGGAGTTGGTAAATCACCAGTCAAAATTTCACTGGCATCATGAAACATCCCTAAAAGCGCTACCTTTTCAGGTTCTGGCGATATACTATTATCTGCAAAAAATTTTTTTCTAAAAACAGCCAAAGCATGAGCTATCAAAGCAACCTGCATTGAGTGCTCTTGTATATTTTCTTTTTCAGTATTTCGCATAAGTCCCCAACGATTTATGTACCGCATACGATGCATCATTGCAAAAAAATGATGTGCCTCATCCTCGGTCACCATATCAGACAACTTTTCTGATTCTATGTTTAATTGTTCATTGTCCTGATTGCTATTAAATGTATTTTCCATATTGAACAAACCTCTTTTCTGAAAAGTTCAACGTCATGAACCTAATTGACACTACCCATAGCTAAAGCAAGGGGTTTTACGACACTATCTATAATTATATCCAGTAAATCGTTTCGAATTTTTTAGTAGCATAATTATCAGACATCCCTGCTATATAATCAGATATTCTGCGGGCTACCGGTTCTGCATCAGGGGCTGGATGCTGTTTCAAATATTGAGCAAGACCTGCAAGAGTTCCATTTTTACTTCGTGACAATTTTTCAGGATCAGATGCAGCTTGTAAAAGAGCCTCAAATAATCCTTCTATGACATTCTCGGCCATTTTTTCATATCTGGCTATTTTTTCTGATCTGTAAATCCGGTTGAAATTTTCTTTAAGCAGCTCTTCCATACTTTCCCCTTTTTCAGAACTAAGAATAATTGCATCTTTATCATAGCTATTGGCTATGATATCAGTAACCAAGGTATTAATTATTTCTCCATTTGTTCTGCCAAGAGTAGTACGTATAGCTGCAGGCAGATCATCAAACTCCATTATACCTGCCCTGGCGGCATCCTCTATATCACGTCCAACATAAGCAATTTTATCTGCCATCCTTACTACACAACCTTCAAGAGTTGCTGGTGTTCCATGACACAATGCCTGTTCAATAAGCTCATCGTCTTTTTTACTCCTATTTGGCCTAAGAGAAAACTCATTATATCTTTCACCACAATGGCTTGCTATTCCATCTCTTACTTCAAACGTAAGATTTAGACCTCTTTTATCATTTTTCTCTGCCAGATAATCGACTACACGCAAGCTGTGCAGTTCATGCTGGAAAATAAGTCCATTATCTACTTTTTGCAAGCAACGGTTGAGAACCTTTTCGCCTGTATGTCCAAAAGGGGCATGTCCAAGATCATGTCCCAATGCTATCGCCTGTATAAGATCTGAATTAAGACCCAAAGCTCTACCTATAGTATTTGCGATATAATTAACATAAATGACATGTTCCATTCTCGTACATATATGATCATTCTGTGGATTAAAAAAGACTTGTGTTTTATGTCTAAGCCTTCTAAAGTCCATAGAAAATATAATTCTTCCCGCATCTCTTTCAAAATCTGTTCTGACTGTACATTTTTCCTGCTGTTTAATTCGCCCACGAGTATTAACACTTTTTGTAGCAAAGCGACTCATGGTACATTCTTGTTCTTCCTTGAGAATCCTCGGCAACATATTGATACCTCTTTCAATTTATCAGGAATTTTCCAGTCAATTCTCATTCAACGGCTTCTTTGTATTAATATTTAACACTTTATATCTCTAAATTTTATGTTTCTGACAAATTTAATTATATCATAATCCTTAAAACGCATGTTTTTATAGAATAACAAATATATTTTTTCGCATTAGACGGTTATCAAGAGATATTTGTCATTTAATCTTTCTTCCAAATTGGATATAAGTCATGATTTTACTTGATTTTTCCAATCTGGAATAATCTAGAAATTTCGAAAAATCCATTGTATCTGAGCCTGAACTTAGATAAAATTGTAAGCGTTTGGTTATTTCCAAGTTAACTGCCTGATGGCAAATTTCAAACATGACTTCAAAGGAGTTTATAAATGAACATAGAAGCTATTTTTGCTTTATTTGGTGGTCTTGCTCTGTTTATATTCGGTATGAATCAAATGGGCGAAGGACTGCAAAAGTCAGCTGGTGATAAAATGCGAAATATTCTCGCAATGCTTACCGGCACACCATTAAAAGCGGTTCTTGTAGGTGCACTTGTTACTGTAATAGTACAAAGTTCATCTGCTACTACGGTTATGGTAGTTGGATTTGTAAGTGCAGGTTTGATGACACTTAAACAGTCTATTGGTGTTATTATGGGTGCCAATATAGGTACAACCATTACCGCCTGGATTGTAGCAACCAAAATTGATGAATACGCCTGGCTTTTCGTTGCAATCGGTTTTATCATGATGTTTTTTATAAAAAAGCCTAAGGTAAGGTATTTAGGCCAGATTATATTTGCTTTTGGTCTCCTATTTGTAGGACTTAACAGCATGGGCGCTGCTATGAAACCTTTATCAAAAAGCCCTGAGTTTGCTCAATTGCTGCTCAACATAAAAGATATCCCTGTACTTGGTGTAATTGTAGGTGCTGTTTCAACTGTGGTTGTACAAAGTTCCTCCGCAGCAATCGGTGTTTTACAGACACTGGGAAGCACATCTACTGATGATCTTGGTACACCTCTTATCACACTTTACCAAGCAGTACCAATATTACTCGGAAGCAATATCGGTACAACTATTACAGCCTTGTTAGCTACTATCGGAGGTTCACGCGATGCCAAAAGAGCTGCAGCTGCACATGCTGTTTTTAATGTTTTTGGTTCTGTTGTATTCCTTTTCCTTCTAAGGCCTTATACACATTTAGTTAATTTTATTCTAGGTGTCTTAGGTGTTACACGAATACCAGATGCTAATACAGGCATTGCGGGAATGGTAACGCCAATTGCCGATTCAATGAGAGAAAGTATCGCTATCTCCCATACAGTATTTAATGTCGTAAATACTTTGCTCTGGCTGCCCTTTGTCTGGCTAATGGTTAAAATAGTAACCAATATCGTAAGAGGTGAAGACCCTGTTGTGCATAAACGTTTGGCATATCTTGATTATAAGGTAGTTAACAATCCGGCTATTTCTATCGATCTAGCGACAAAAGAACTGGCAAGAATGACTGAAATAGCTACGACAATGGCTAGGGATGCTCACAGTATAATAAATAAGTATGAAAAAGAGCTGGAAGTAAAGATTTTTGCCAATGAAGATACGCTTGATTATCTGGAAAATGAGATAGTAAGATATCTTTCGCATATTTTTCAGTCTTCTATGCTTACAGAATCAGATTCTGTACGAATAGCAGGACTAATGCATGCGACAAATGATATTGAACGTATAGGTGATTATTGTAGTAATATTTGTGACAGTGCATTGCAAATGAAAGAGAAAGATCTTCACTTCTCTGCTCAGGCGACGAAGGAATTAAATGAAGCTTTTGGTCTGGTGGAAGAAATAGTAAATGAAACCATTCTTGCGCTGAGAAATACAGATCTTGTAATAGCAGGCAAAATAATGAGTCATGAAGACGAAATCGATAGCATGGAAGACAGACTGCGTGAAAGCCATATGGAACGCTTAAATAACGGTGAATGCAATCCCAAAACGACTGTTCTTTTCCTTGAAATACTTCATACAATGGAGCGTATCGGTGATCACTGTCAGAATATAGCAGAGGTTGTTATCAGTGGTCGGGATTATAAAGTTCATAGCTTTAACCCAGAAAGAGAAAAATCTGTTCAGGAAGTAGATAACTGAAACCGATTCAATGATTATCTGCATCGAAGAATGAACAAAAATTTAACAAAAGATAATTTCTTGAATCGGGTAGGATCCCGGTCATTATTTGACCGGGAGACCTCCCACACCACCGCACACCTTTGAAAAGCTGCCTTCTGGTATGATTACCGGAAGGCAGCTTTTTTATCAGTTTTTCTATGCTATTAATAAGATCTATTTTAACTTTTTTTAGATAGTTCAGGCTTTTTCCAAAGGAGCCATTTTTGCCATTAATCTTTTCACACCTACATTGTCGAAATCAACAACCAAAATAGCATCTCCTGCAACAGGTGTAATTTGTTCTATTCTGCCTATACCAAATTTACGATGCTTTACTTTATCTCCGCGATGCAAGGTTGATACATCTATGCCTGTATTTTTCTTTTCAACGGCAGAATTAGAGCTATTAGTTGATGAGGAGGCAAATAATGGTTTTCTTTGTGGAGCAGGGGCTCCAGGGAAAGGACTTCTGCCTGACCCACCTGTAAAAATAGAGTTTGACTGATTTCCTGTTTCCAGTTTGTTTTTTGCATTACTGAAAGATGATGTGCTTTCTCGTGTACCCCCTATCTCTTCCAGATACTGTAAAGGAATTTCTTGAACAAAAGGTGAAACTCTAAAAGCCTGGGTTTGACCAAAAATAAGTCTTGTTTTTGCTGTTGTTATATATAATTTTCTGCAAGCTCTGGTTATTGCGACATAAGCCAATCGCCGTTCTTCTTCAATTGCAGCTTCACTCTCCAGTGATCTATACCCTGGGAAAAGACCTTCTTCAACACCGATGACAAATACCGTTTCAAATTCCAAACCTTTTGCACTGTGTATAGTCATCAACCTTACATAGTCTTGATCCTTGTCATCATCCATATCAGCATATAAAGTTGCCCTTTCAAGATATGAAGAGAGAACTGAAGTAAGACTTGTATCTTCATCTTGATCCTCATCAGAAAGAAGTTCGGGATTTTCTTGTTTTAACTTAATCTGCTCATAGTAATTATTTGAAAACTCAACAGCATCAGATAAGAGTTCTTTAAGATTTTCTATACGGTCAACAGAATCTGATATACCTGCCTTTTCCTGCTGGTCTATTATTTCCTGAATCAAACCGCTTTCATTTTCTACTAATTCAGTCAATTCAGCTAAAGAGACTTCATCTTGTGCCATTGCTTTACGAAATCTGGCAATAAGCTCATAAAACATTAGTAATCTGCCACTAGCTCTTGCCAATTCAGGATATTGCATAGCCTGCCCACATACCTCCAGCGGAGTCTGGTTGGTGCGCGCAGATATTGACTCTATTGCCGCTATAGTAGCATCACCAATACCTCTCCTGGGCGTATTTATTATTCTGGAAAAAGAAATTCTATCCTCAGGCAACAATACTAAACGCAGATAGGCAAGAACATCTTTGATTTCTTTACGATCATAAAATCGTGTTCCCCCAAAAATTTTGTATGGGATGCCCTGCTCTCGCAAAGCAAATTCAAGATTTCTCGACAAGGCATTAACTCTATACAATATTGCCATCTGTCCAAATGGAAGCTCATGATTTTTTTTGCCAGCTTGTCTTACTATTTCTCTGGCAACATATCTGGCTTCCTCACTCTGATTATCTCCTCGATAAAAAGTAATTAAATCACCATCAGGCAATTCTGTCCTCAATTGTTTACTTTTACGTCCACGATTATTTTTTATAACAGCATTGGCAGCTTGTAATACGTGATTTGTAGATCTATAATTTTGTTCCAGCTTAATGACGGTACAATTCTTAAAATCTTTTTCAAAATCGAGAATGTTTTGTATATTAGCTCCTCTAAAACTATATATAGATTGGTCATCATCGCCTACAACGCAAAGGTTCTTATGCATTGCTGATAAAAGGTGAACAAGCTTATATTGAGCATGATTTGTATCCTGATATTCATCAACCAAAATATATTGAAATTTACTCTGATATTCTCTCAAAACATCTTTATTATTTTCCAGCAAACTTACAGCCTCAAACAGAATATCGTCAAAATCCATGCTATTATTACGTTTAAGCTCATGTTGATACATTTTGTATACTTGAGCCACTTTTTCCTGAATAAAATCAGAACCTGCTTCCCGTGCAAATTGTTCAACACCTATAAGTGCGTTTTTAGCAGAGCTTATTTTCCCGTGTACCATTCTTACCGGGAATTTTTTATCATCTAAAGATAATTCCTTAAAGCACTGTTTTACAATTCTTTTTTGATCCTCGCTATCCAGAATAGTGAAATGTGAAGTATAACCTATTCTATCAGCATATCGCCTTAGCATTCTAAGCAGCATAGAATGAAAAGTTCCGATCCACATTGATGAGCTAACTGAACCTATAAGCGATTCTATTCGGCTTTTCATCTCAGCTGCAGCTTTATTAGTAAAAGTAATAGCTAATATTGAAGATGGCCGGACATTTTTCACCTGTACCAACCAGGCAATTCTATGTGTTATAACTCTTGTTTTACCTGAACCGGCACCAGCCAGAATCAGTAAAGGACCGTCCTGATGCTTAACAGCCTCGGCCTGCTGCGGATTTAACCCCTTAAGCAGTTTATCTGATATATCTCGGATTTTATCAGATTTGTCCGATCCGGTTGAATTATCAGATTGTGGAATAAGCAGCTGATCAAATAAGTCCATTAAAAACACCTCATATAATATAGTCTTAATAAAGCCTTGATAAATTACAAGACAAAACAATCGTTCTGCCATTATACAAGAAGATGTGATAAATGTGTACCCAAAAAACTACATAAAAAGAGCTGTCTTCTGAGAATTAAATACTCAAAGACAGCTCCTAAAACTATATTATTTATTATATTAATAATTAGGTTCTATTAAACCGTAGTTTCCATCCTTCCTTTTATAAACTACGCAAACTTTATCTGTTTCCATATCCAAATAGAGCAGGAAGCTGTGTCCTAGCATCTCCATTTGCAGTACAGCTTCATCGGCATCCATAGGTGCCAGATCAAACGATTTTCTTTTTATAATTGTAGGTTCTTCCGGTTCCTGTTCCTCCGGAGTAAGAGCTTCAGTTTTCAAATACTCTTTCATATAAGCATAATCATGTATTCTCTTTTCAATTTTGGTTTTATGCTTACGGATCTGTCCTTCCATAACTTCTACAGCCTGATCCAGAGCTGAAAACACATCAGCTGCTACCGCTTCAGCGCGATAATAATGGTTTTGAATTTTGAGGGTTACCTCTATACATTTAAGTTCGGCCTCAGGTCTTACTTTTACATTTGCAACTGCCTCATCACCAAAAAAGCGGTGGAATTTGCCAAGCTTATCCTCAATTTTCTTTTGCAGCTGATCGCCTACTTTAATACCTTTTCCGTGAATGTTGATCTTCATGATGACTGCTCCCTTCTGATTCGTATTTTGTCCTTAGATGTCATGCTCCTTTCATTTCATGAATCTTACTACTATTATAAACGATTATAAAGAATCACATGTAACAGACAAGACTTTTTATTATTGCTCAATCTGATATAATAATAGTGTTGTGCTGGAGGTATGACATGAAAAAAATTGAGATTTCTTTGGTTGTACCTCTTTTTAACGAAGAAGAGGTTATAGAAAGTACACACTCCCGATTGATTGATCTGATGAACAGTCAAACCGAGAGTTTTGAGCTTATATATATAAACGACGGCAGTACTGACCTTACGGCATCCATTGTTAGAGATTATTGCAATACTGATAATAGAGTTAAAATGATTTCTTTTTCCCGTAACTTTGGACATCAGACAGCTATCACTGCCGGTATGGATCATGCCGCAGGAGATGCCGTCGTTATAATTGATGCCGACCTTCAGGATCCACCTGAGATTATACCTGAGATGATTAAATTATGGAAGCAAGGCTATCAGGTGGTTTATGGCAGGCGAATCAAACGTGATGGGGAAACCAGATTCAAAAAATTCACTGCCAGATTTTTTTACAGATTACTGCATCGTTTAACTGATGTTGATATTCCTGTAGATGTGGGCGACTTTCGTCTTATTGATGCTTGTGTAAGAGATGCTTTGCTAAAAGTTCCTGAGCACAACCGCTATGTGAGAGGATTAATAAGCTGGCTTGGCTTCAAACAAACTTTTGTTGATTATGTTAGGGAGCCTCGCTATGCAGGCAAATCAAAGTATCCTTTTGGCAAAATGCTGCGTCTTGCCGCCGATGGTATAACTTCATTTTCATACAAACCGCTGAAATTAGGTATTACACTTGGCATAATTCTATCGGTGTTTAGTCTGATTCTAACTTTTACTGTTTTTATTTCGAGACTTTTTGATCTTGTCTGGATGGAGCCAGGCTATGCTTCGCTTATGTGTGTGATACTATTCTTTTTTGGAATTGTTTTAATTATCTTAGGCATCATAGGTGAATATATTGCCAGAATTTTCGAAGAAGTAAAAGGTAGGCCTTTATATATTATTTGTGATAAAGCAGGTTGTTTCGAGCGCGAGGGACGCGATAGATCCTATAACAAAGAAAGTTAATTTGCAAAACAGTTTACTTTTCTGATTGTTTTGATATTATTTACTGTCCCTGTTTACTGAAAGAATAAATGCTGATGGTAATAGTTCATCCATTTTATAATTTTTATAATTTCCATCTGGTTTTGCAGAGATGAGCTGGAAATTTTCGGAAGCAAATTCAGACATTACTTGTCGACATATGCCACAAGGACTGCAAAAATCATTATCGTCACATACTACAGCAAGCTTTTTTATTTTACTTGCACCTTCTGATATTGCTTTGAAAATCGCTGTTCTTTCGGCACAACAGGTAGCTCCATAGGAAGAGTTTTCAACGTTACAGCCGGTATGAATATTATTCATATCATCAATAACAGCTGCACCTACTCTGAATTTTGAATAAGGAGCATATGCCTTATCTTTTGCCGAAATTGCTTTCTTAATTAATTCTTTTTCGGATATCGGCAAAGATTTACTCTGAGTAGACTCATTTATTTTATTCATAAAATTACCTCTTTTCTAAAAAAGACAGTCCCCTGCGATCTTACATCAACGGGAACTGTCTTATATGTTTTTAGAGTTATATTTTATAGTAGATTAAAGAGTACCGTCTTTTTTAGCCATGAAGGTTACGAGATCTACAACACGGTTTGAATAACCCCACTCATTGTCATACCATGATACGACTTTGAAGAAGCGCTTTTCGCCCTTAAGGTTGTTCTGGAGTGTTGCCAGTGAGTCATAGATAGAAGAACGTGTATCATGTATAAAGTCTGTTGATACCAGTTCTTCATCTGTATAACCAAGAATATCTTTAAGATATGTTGCTGAAGCCTCTTTCAACTTTGCGTCGATTTCTTCAATTGAAGTATCACGGGCAGCAGTGAAAGTAAGATCTACAACAGAAACAGTTGGAGTAGGTACGCGGAATGACATACCTGTCATTTTGCCGTCAACGCTTGGCAGAACCTGTCCAACAGCTTTAGCAGCACCAGTAGTTGATGGGATAATATTGATAGCTGCAGCACGACCGCCTCTCCAGTCTTTCTTTGAAGGACCGTCAACAGTTTTCTGAGTAGCTGTATATGAATGGATAGTTGTCATAAGACCCTGTTCAACACCGATTCCTTCTTTAAGAAGAACATGTACTACAGGAGCCAAGCAGTTTGTTGTACATGAAGCATTAGAAACGATTGAGTGAGCTGCTGAATCGTATTCATTCTCATTAACACCCATAACAATGGTCTTAACTGCACCCTTACCTGGTGCTGAAATAATAACTTTTTTAGCTCCAGCCTCAATATGTCCTTTTGCCTGCTCTGAATCAGTAAATAACCCAGTTGACTCGATAACATAATCTACACCGAGCTCGCCCCATGGCAAATCAGCAGGATTTCTCTGAGCCATAACGCAACGAACTTTGTTCTTTCCGTTTACGACGAGAACGTCATCTTCTTTTGCATCAGCACTGCTTTTTTCTGTAGAAATTTCATGTTTGAACTGACCTTGTACAGAATCATACTTAATCTGATAAGCAAAGTAATCGGCATCGGTTGAAATATCTGCAACTGCAACAACGTCAATTGCTGTTCCCAGCAATCCCTGATCGCAAATTGCCTGGAATACCATACGTCCGATACGGCCGAAACCATTGATACCTACTTTAATAGCCATGTGTTTAAATCCTCCTGATTAAATTACCCTTTTACTTAGGGTATTATTACATTTACATCATTTCAATTTTAGACGAAAAACGCTTATTTTTCAACAGTAACCTGTTATGATCACAGTAAAAATCACATTTGCATTAATCTTGTTTATATGTTTAGCCCTAATATGTTCAATTTGACGAAATATATGTTTAGCCAGTAATTTAATAAATTACCTAAAAAATTTTTCATCTAAAATATTTTGCTTTACAGTCAAAACGGCGCAAAAGTTATACTCTTACGCCGTTTTTTATTATTATTTCATCAACTCAATTCTGGCACTAATTCAATCAAATCAGGCAGATTAAGCTTTAAGACGTGCTTCCAGAGCTTCCAGCTGATTAGCCAGTTCTTTCGGCAATTTTTCGCCATATGACTGATAATGTTCTTTTACTGAAGCAACTTCTTCCAGCCACTCGTCAACATTTATCTTAAGCAGTTCAGCCATATCTTCACTGCTTACGTCAAGACCATTGGTATCAATACCATCAACAGTTGGCATATAACCAATCTGTGTTTTAACAGCATCAACTTTACCTTCCAGACGCTCGACAATCCACTTAAGAACACGGCTGTTCTCACCAAATCCAGGCCAGAGCCATTTGCCGCTTTCGTCTTTACGGAACCAGTTAACATAGAAAATCTTTGGCAGTTTATCTGCGGTAGATTTTGTGCCCACATTAAGCCAGTGCTGGAGATAATCACAAATATGATAACCGCAGAAAGGCAACATAGCAAATGGATCACGACGAACCTGTCCAACTTTTTTAGTAATAGCGGCAGCTGTGATTTCAGAACCCATAATAGAACCAAGGAAAACACCGTGATTCCAGTCAAAGCTCTCGTGAATGAGAGGTATCGTAGATTTACGACGTCCACCAATCAAGATAGCATCAATAGGTACACCTGCGGGATCTTCCCAGTTATCAGCAATAACTGGACATTGAGACGCTTGAGCTGTGAAACGTGCATTAGGATGAGCTGCAGGAGTTTCTGCTGTTGCAGGATTCCAGTCATTACCCTTCCAGTCAATCAGATGCTCAGGAGCATCTACGCCCATTTCTTCCCACCATATATCGCCATCGTCGGTAAGACCAACATTAGTGAAAATAGCGTTACGATCGATACTACGCATAGCATTGACATTTGAATGATCTGATGTCCCAGGAGCAACTCCAAAGAATCCAGCTTCAGGATTGATGGCATAGAGACGTCCATCATCACCAAATTTCATCCATGCAATATCGTCACCAACTGTTTCGACTTTCCAGCCAGGTACGGTAGGAACAAGCATAGCCAGATTTGTTTTACCACAAGCACTTGGGAAAGCACCGGCAATATATTTAACAGTTCCTTCTGGGCTTGTCAGCTTGAGGATAAGCATATGTTCAGCCAACCAGCCTTCATCACGAGCCTGAACAGAAGCAATACGCAGAGCGAAGCACTTCTTACCAAGCAAAGCATTGCCGCCATAACCTGAACCGTAAGACCAGATAAGTCTTTCTTCAGGGAAATGGCTGATATATTTCTGTTCAATCGGAGCACATGGCCAAGGTACATCTTGCTGACCTTCAGCCAAAGGAGCACCTACAGAGTGCAGACATGGAACAAATTCGCCATCTTCACCCAGTACATCAAGCACCGCAGAACCCATACGTGTCATAATGCGCATGTTTATAACAACATATGCACTGTCAGTTAACTCAACACCTATTTTTGAAATAGGCGAACCTATAGGACCCATTGAGAAAGGAATCACGTACATTGTACGACCTTTCATGCAACCTTTGTAAAGATCCTTCATTGTAGCCTTAAGCTCATCTGGATCAATCCAGTTATTTGTAGGACCGGCAGCTTCAGGATCACGTGAAGCAATATAAGTGCGGTTTTCTACACGTGCCACGTCTGAGGCATCGCTACGGAAAAGATAACTCTCCGGTCTTTTTGTCTCATTTAATTTTGTTGCTGCTCCTGCATCAACCATTTCCTGCAGCAAACGATCATTCTCTTCCTGAGAACCAGTTACCCAGTAAATGTTGTCTGGTTGACACATTTCTGCAACTTCATCAACCCATGCTTGCAATTTCTTGTGTTTAATCATATAAAGACTCCTTTCGGTTTTTGGCTTTCTTTTTTTTGCACCTTTGCAAAAAAAGATTTTCCGATTGCCTGTATGTTCACTACACAACACTTTACGCGTCCTGTGAAGTTCCAGCCTAAATCCTATCATATTCGCTTGGCAAATTCAATATAAAAACTACTTTCTCCAGATGTTGCAGGAAGTAGATCTTATTTTTTCAAAATTTTATTAATCAAAATTTCAAACGGATGCTCGTACTAGAGCGTTCCACCATTTTTACACCTACTTCAACTAATCTGTGAATTTTCTGATTTGATTTAATAATTGCCAATAATTCTTTGACTGCCGCAGCTGCAAGTTCTTGTTTATAAACATGTACGGTAGTCAGAGCTGGACTTACCGCCTGACAGATTGGTGTATTATCCATACCTACTATTGAAATATCATCAGGAATACATAAACCTTTTTCTTGCATAGCTCTGACAGATCCTGCAGCCATCATATCATTAGCGGCAAAAAAAGCTGTTGGCAAAGAAGGTTCTGAAGACAGCCAAATTTTCATATCTCTGTAACTGCCTTTTATGGTTGGTTCAACTCTAACTTCCAGTTCTGGCCTTACAGGTAGTCCTGATTGAACAAGTGCATCTCTATAACCGGACCAGCGGTAATACATATTATTAAAAGTTGTGCTGCTGTTAATGATACCTATCTGCTGATGACCTCTTTCAATCAGATATCTGGCAGCACAAAAACCTGCTTCATAGTTATTTATTGCTACACTGTTATAAGTAGTCCCGCAAAAATAACTATCAAGTAATACAAGGGGAGCTTTTGCCTGCTCTATTAATTCCAGATCCTCAAAACCCATTTCTGTTGCCAATATGATGTTAGCGACTTGCTCATCTTGTAGGAGCTGCGTAAATTTTTTCCTATCTTCCTTTTCCCAGGCCTGAACCTGAGAAAATAAAAGTTCGAAGCCCTGCATAGAGCATTCATTTTCAATACCATTAAGCAATTCGGAAAAGAACGGCGTATCCTGAACAACTAGTCCATGTTTTCGAAATTTAATTACCCTGATCGCTCTAATATCACGTAAAGCCTTGTTGATTGGACTTTTCTGACTATAGTCAAAGTAACCAAGCTCTCTTGCTATATCCAAAACCTGTTTGCTAGTTTCCTCGTTAACGCCTCTTCTGCCATTTAGCGCATTTGATACTGTTGCGAGCGAAACCCCTGCCTTGCTTGCAATCAGCTTTATGGTTGGTTTTGATTTTCTTATTTCCATTTGAATCAATGTCCTTCCAAAATCCTGCTTAAAAATTACCGATAGTTGTACTAAAATAATTATCTAAAATTTTACAAGTATATTATACTCAATTTATGTGCAAATAACATCCATTTAAGTTACATTTCATAGTTTAAATTCTATTATGATTACAATAAATTATAAAATTACTAATTCGTCTTTTTGGCAAATTTTTGATAGCTATGTTTTGTAGTATTATCCTAAAATACAATAACCGGGAAAACACAAAAAATATTTTCCCGGTTATTTTAAGTAGTATTATCAACTATGTCTATACACGTCCCATTCCAGATATTTATCCAGCGCTTCTTCAAGAACATCTGCACAGGAGGACTGGCTCAGAGCAATATGATGTTCAAATCCTTGTTCGCAGATGTATTTCATAAGTCCATTCATCTCTTTTACTTTACAAACAGTAATGCCTCCAAAAGTATCCAGCGGATCATCTGTAAATTCACCTTCGCCAAGATAGCAGCGAATCTTACCGGCACAATCATCTGTAGAAATTCTAAGATAAGTCATAGGACCAGGTGTAACTCGTCCTTTACAAGCTCCGAAACAATTTTCTACACCTAAAGTGGTTGATAAAACATCCAAATAGCCTATTTCCGGTTTTTTATCAAAAACACAACCGGGGAAATTGGAGCAATGAACATTTATGCATTTGTCTTTTTCCTCTCCATAATTGTTATTCCAATCTTGAAGCATAGGTGGTGTATCTCCTGCCAGCAAAAGAGCCTGCATACTTAAAGCACCCATTATATCCATTTCACAGGCACTTGGTTTACCACGCATACCCATCATACTCATGGGCAAACATGTTGCAACTCCATAGTCGGTTTCAACTGCATCCCAGCACTGCACAGCTGAAGCTGTACACTCATTTTCGTCAACAAATGATTCTATCGCTATTGAAAGGCGAGCTTCATGGTCAATCTGTTCTGGCGTAGCAGATTTATCAATATTACCGTAAGCCTTTATTTCTTCAATTTTTTCATCGATTATTTTTTGATCAGAGATACTGCGTGCATGATGCAAAATCATAGACATATCAACAACCGAGATATTTATACCTGCACGCTGTAGAATTTTTTCACTAAACCTTACAGTATGAAAAGCATCAGGTCTTGCACCTATAGCGGCAATTCTGGCTTTTGATAATCCTCCTACAACTTTACATATGGCAGCAAATCTATTGACATCTGCCTTAAACTCGAGACTATTAACAGCACATGTGTGATTACTGGTTAAAGAAAATTTTATTCCACACTGGCGGAAATTATTACAAACAGAAATTTTACCGCAAAAGGCATCTCTACGATTAGCAAGATCAAGCTTATCAAGCTGATCTTTACTAGCCTGAATAAGAATCGGAACATTTAATTTTGACTGAGTTATAACTTCAGTTACACTAAGCTCATCACCAAAATTAGGCATACAAATTATTATGCCATCAATGCTTTCCGCTTTTTTCCTGAAAAGTTCAGCACATTTTCTAGCATCTTGTATAGTCTCTACTCCACCGCCCTTGGTGTCAGTTTCGGATAGCACTATGCTATCATGTCCCCATTCACTCAAACAATCAATCAGCTCCTGTCTGCCTGCAGCAACAACATGATCAGGAAAAAAAGAACGATTGCACACAATTAATCCAAAAGTAGCCATAATACACCTCAACAATCTATTTTATTTTTTTAGTAACTATAAATATTATTTTCAAGTTAAAATAACTCTCTTAACAGCCAAATCCCATCCTGATATTCTTAACTGAGCATCTTTCCTGCTCATATTAGGTCTATAGCTTTTACCTGATTGCTGCCAGGCTTGTATCTGAGAGGAATTTTCATAAAAACCTAAGGCTAAACCTCCCATATAGGCAGATCCTAGAGCAGATATTTCCTGTGCAATACTGCATCTCACAGGGCAATCCAGCAAATCTGACTGAAACTGCATTAAAACTTCACTTCTAGTTGGTCCGCCGTCCACTCTAAGCTCGGCAATAACTTTATCCATTGCTTTTACAACTGCAGTATTTTGATAAGCGATAGATTCCAAAGCTGCTCTGGCAATATGCCTGCGATCGCTGCCTCTATTTAAGCCAGTAATCGCAGCTCTTGCCTGGCTTTCAAAATACGGAGCGCCCAGTCCAGAAAAAGCTGGCACCAGATACACGCCACCTGCAGATTCAACCTGCTCAGCAAGTTCATCTATTTCTCGTGGACTTTGTACCAGTCTTAAATCATTTACCAACCAGTTCAAGGTATCTCCCGAACTTGTAACATTACCTTCAAGAACATAATTTATTTCTCCGCGCCAGCCCCAGGCTAGAGAAGCCGCAATACCTTGCGGTGGTACAGGCTGATCCAAACCAACATTTAACATGATGCTGGAGCCAGTTCCATATGTAGCTTTTGCCATGCCTGGTTTTAAGCATCCTTGACCAAAAAGAGCTGCATGTGAATCACCCATAACTCCAGAAATCGGCAATTGTGACGAAAACAAATTTTCTGCAGTAAAGCCAAAATTATCATCTGAAAATCTTATTTCAGGCAGGCAAGTTAAAGGAATGCCAAACAAGTCAGCAATTTCTTTGTCCCAGGCCAAGGTCTGAAGATTAAATAGCTGGGTTCTACTTGCATTAGAATAGTCGGTTGCAAAAGTTTTGCCTTTGGTCAATCGATAAAGAAGATAACTATCAATTGTTCCTATGCAAGCCTGTCCTTGATTAGCCTTTTGTTTAAGACCAGGAATATGTTGTATCAGCCAAGCTGCTTTGGCAGCCGGAAAATAAGCGGAAAGTGGTAATCCGGTTTTCTGCCTTATCATTTCAGCAGATTCTGAGAGTTGATCACATATTCCTGATCCTCTTTGACACTGCCATACTACCGCAGGAGCCAAAGGCTTTCCACTTTCTCTATCCCAGGCAACTGTTGTTTCTCGTTGATTGCAAATTGACAGGCCTACAACATCAGATAAACTATATCCTGCTGACTCCGGCAATGTTTGTATTAATTTGGAAACATTTTGCCAAATCTCTTCTGCATCATGTTCTACCCAGCCTGGAGCTGGATAATATTGTTTGTGATTAATAGAATCTTTTGCTTCTATATAACCTTTATGATCAACCAGCAAAGCTTTGGTGCCTGCGGTACTTTGATCTATAGCCAAAATGAAAGACATTTTTTGTAACCTCACTTAAGCAATCTTTGTGCCTGGTCTGCGATATTTTCTGCCGTTATGCCATAATGTGCAAATACTTCGCTGCTGGATCCCGTAACTATATTCTCATTAGGCAATGCTATTCTTTTTATTCTTTTAGGATTGTTTTCAGATAATAATCCGGCTACTATACTGCCAAGACCTCCATTTATACTATGTTCTTCCACTGTAATTACTGCTTTACTATCTGCGGCGGCTGCAAGAACAACATCTGTGTCAAAAGGCATCAAAGTGTGTATGTCAAGAACAGTGGCCGAGATACCTTGCTGTTCCAATAATTTGCCGGCTTTCCACGCATGGTAAACAGTCTCTCCACAGCCTATTATTGTTATATCCGAACCCTTCATAAGAGAAATTGCTTTGCCTATTTCAAAATTAGGGCTCAGACCTGATTCTCCTTCTGGCCCATACAAGTCGGGAACAGCTCCACGACCCATCCTCACATAGACTGGGCCGACATATTCAGCTAAAACTTCTGTCATTTTTATTGTCTGCCATGCATCGGCAGGCAAAATGACCGTTAATCCCGGCACAGCGGTCATAGTTGCTATATCCTGGAGGCTATGATGACTAGTACCCAAAGCACCGTAACTAACTCCACCGGATATGCCAATAACTTTTACATTACTATTGGAGTATGCTATATCAACCTTTACCTGTTCTGCACTTCGCATGGAATAAAAACAGGCGGGACCGGCAACAAAAGGCTTAAGACCTGAATTGGCTAGTCCGGCTGCCATACCTACACAGTTTTGTTCGGCAATTCCTACTTCAATAAACTGTTCCGATAGTTCATTTGCAAAAGCACCTAAAGTAACTGACCCTCTTGAATCCGAACAAAGAGCAACTATAGAAGAATCTTTTTT
Source organism: Ercella succinigenes (assembly GCF_900002895.1). Lineage (NCBI taxonomy): Bacteria > Bacillati > Bacillota > Clostridia > Eubacteriales > Oscillospiraceae > Ercella > Ercella succinigenes. Next base: position 98,252 of record NZ_CDHP01000001.1, read on the forward strand.
TGCCAACTTCAGAATTTCTTCAGAAAAGGCCTGTCTGCACGGTATACTCATAATTTGACCTCCTCAACATTAAGTGCCTGAAGTGCTTGTTTTAACTGCTCATCTGTCGGAACTCCATGATGCCATTTTGCTACATTTTCCATAAATGGCACTCCTTTTCCTTTTGTCGTTTTTGCTATAACAAGGTGAGGCTTACCAGTTTCTGAAGGATTCTTTTTGAAAAGAGCGATCATAGCTTCAATATCATGTCCATCTACTTCAGAAACCTGCCAGCCAAAAGCCTTCCATTTATCTGCTAACTGCTCGAGGCGCATTACATCTTCCGTAGAACCACTTATCTGAAGACCATTACGATCTATAATTGCGGTAAGATTATCAAGCTTATAATTAGCTGCTGCCATTGCGGCTTCCCAAACACTACCTTCAGCAAGTTCTCCGTCACCCATCAGAACATAGGTTTTATAATCCTTACCCATTTTTTTAGCACCCAGAGCCATACCGGCAGCAACAGAAAGCCCATGACCCAAAGCACCAGAGCATATTTCCATACCTGGAACTTTATTGCTAGGATGGCCTATTAATCTGGATTTATATTTACTAAATGTCTTTAGTTCTGATTTGGGGAAAAAACCCTTATCAGCCAGCACACACAAATATCCTTCAACCGAATGACCTTTGCTTAAAACAAAACGGTCTCTATCAGGCCAAGCTGGCAACTTGGGATCTATATTCATCACTCCGTAATAGAGAGCAGTCAATATATCAACACTAGATAAAGACCCTCCAGTATGTCCTGTTTTTGCTTCAAAAATCATCGTTAAAAGCTCAGCTCTTCGCTGATTAGCTATTTTTTTGTAATCTACAATTGACATTGCTTTTTTCTTTCCTTTCTACATAGGAGCTAACTAAAATATTTATCAAGCAGCATTTCTCTGCTGCAAAGCAATTTTCTTTTGCATTTCACCTTGCATTTGATCAATTATTACTGCAAGAACTACAACTGTTCCTTTGATAACCATTTGCCAAAATTGAGAAACCCCCATCATTACCATACCGTCGTTAAGAACTGTGATAACAAGCATTCCTATCACAGTACCGCCAATACCTCCAATTCCTCCGGAAAGAGAAGTACCACCTAAAACTGCTGAAGATATTGCGTTCATTTCATAACCATCTCCGGTTGCTGGATGAGCAGCACGAAGTTGAGATGTAACTATAAGTCCACATAATGCACAGCAAAAACCGCCAAACATATAAACAAACAGCTTAATTCTATCTGTCCTTACTCCTGATAATTTAGCAGCACGTTCATTTCCTCCTACAGCATATATGCGCATGCCCAAGGAAGTTTTTTTGATTATGTACCAAGCTATTAAAGCAACTCCAAAAAATATGAAAATTGAAACGGGCATATCAATAACAGGAACAGTCTGAGCTCCGAGCCAATCAAAACCAAGATTCCCATATTCTTCACTGCCGATCAAATTAGGAAATGTAGCACCACCATTTCTTAGCATGGCAAAGCCTCTACATACCTGTTGTGTTCCCAAAGTTGCTATAAAAGGAGGCACTTTGAGATAGCTAATTAAAACAGCATTTACAAGACCTATAAGAATACACATAACTGTCACTATCAGAATAATCATAGGAACACTAAAGTAAACAGTAATACCAAGAGGATTTAAAACAAGCCCCTGATTTAGAAGTCCCCCAGCAATCATTCCTGCCAGTCCTACCATTGAACCAACCGAAAGATCTATTCCTCCTGTAAGCAAAACCATCGTCATACCTACAGCAAGAAGTCCATATATAGACGCATGTTTTACCATTAGAACTATGCTAGGCCAAGAAGTAAAGTTCGGTGCAGCAAAACTAAAAAATATTAATAGAATAACAAGAGCTATAGCCGTTCTTGATCTAAGTAACAGCATTCCTAAAGACTGCTTTTTTACAAGGCTGTTTCCCATATATATCTTCTCCAATCCAATCTAATTATTAAGCACTTTGCGCTTTTTTCTTGCCTGCCGTTGAAGCAATAATTAATGATTCTTCTTTTATCTCATCACCAGAAAATTCCGCAGTTATTTTACCTTCCGACATAACAATTACACGGTCACAGACAGCAATGATTTCTTTTAACTCTGATCCTACAAAAACTATCCCCATGCCATCAGCTGCAAATCGACGCATGATTCTGAAAACATCAGCCTTGGCACCAACATCTATTCCTCTCGATGGCTCATCAAGCAAAATAACTTCCGGACTGGCAAGAATAGATTTTCCAATAACTACTTTTTGCTGATTACCGCCAGACAAGCTGGTTATAAGGTTTTTTACATTCGCTACTTTTATAAATAAACTTTTTACGATATTGTCTGTTTCAATTGCTGCTTTTTTTCGTCTAATACGACCGTATTTTGTGAATTTTTTAATTCCTGTTAGCAAAAGATTTTCCTCAACAGTCATCGATTGTACTAAACCTCCGGACTGGCGATCTTCCGGCACTAGCGTCAAACCTTGTGATATCCTTAAACCAACACCTTTACCTGGTAATTTATTTTCATGAAGATATACATTTCCACTACTTTCTGGATGCAATCCCATAATGCATTCCATAGCTTCTGTTCTTCCTGCACCCATTAATCCGTATATCCCTAAAACTTCCCCAGTGTGAACAGAAAAATTTATGTGATCAACAACAAAACCACCACCCATTTTAGGCAAAGATAAGTTTTCGACTCGCAAAATTTCTTTTTTTTCACCAGAAAAAGGAGTTTTTTCAATTTCAATTGAAGTATCTCCCACCATTTGCCTAACAATCCAGCCTACATCAATATTTGATACAGAATCATTTGCTACACGCTTACCGTCTCGTAATATTGTTACGTAGTCTCCAATACGTATAATCTCTTCAAGTCTGTGGGAAATATATATTATTGCGATTCCTTGTTTTTTTAGCTCATCAATAAGTTGAAACAATACTTCTACTTCCGTATTACTCAAGGAAGAAGTTGGTTCATCCATAATCAGAACTCTAAGCTGCTGCTGCAACATAGTCTTGGTGATTTCAACTATTTGCTGTTGTCCCACACGTAAGTTTTGCATATTAGTATTCGGATCTATAAACAGCTGCATTCTTTCAAGAGCTTCTTTAGCAATCTGAACTTGTTTCTTTCTATCTATACCAATAGCATTAGATATTTCTTTACCAACAAACATATTCTCAACAACACTCATATTGTTAAAAAGATTTAACTCTTGGTGGATTATTCCAACACCTTTATTGGCAGCATCTCGAGAATTATGAAAATGAACTGGTTTGTCATCCATATGAATAACACCTTCTGTCTGTTGTTCTATACCAGCCAATATTTTCATAAGAGTTGACTTACCTGCACCATTTTCGCCAATTAAAACATTGACTTTTCCTGCAACAACATCAAAATCAACTTCTTTTAACGCTATTGTTCCTGGGTATATTTTTGTAATTCCCCTTGCTTTCATAACAATTGCTAGTTCTTCATTCATCCTTAGTCACCTGCCTTTTCCAACTTTACAGGTATCATTTGAATCATGTCAGGTTCATTACTATTCTGCCAGGTAAATGCGCCAACAAATTCATATATATCTCCTTCTTGCCAACTTTCTGCAATATTCAATACGCTTTCATAAACCGTTTCATTAAAAGCTCCTGTCAAATTTGCATACTCAACCTGATTGGAAAAATCGTCAAATCTGATAAAATCAGTAAAATCACGCAGACAATTTGTTCTAAAAACTGGTCCTACCTGCATTATAAAATCAGGAACACCATCAAACGGTTCCAAATCCATGCCAACAGTTCCTGCTCTAAGCTCCGTATTTACCGATACTATTTTTGCAGTACCACTTATACCAAAATTCCAAGCACTACCAGCCTGTTGAGCACGGCGTCCATATTTTTCTCCTGCCACATCTACATCTTCAGTCAAAGCTTGTAAAACAGCATTTGCATCAGAGGATCTATTAATAATATTTTCAACTACTTTTTCCCAATTCTCATCTCGATACGCTGATGCACTATATTTAACATCATCATATTGACCACCTTGAGCACCAGCATTATCCAAATCAGAATGTCTTACAACCACACAACCACTTGCGAATATAACAATGAAAGCCAACAGCAAAACGGTAGAAACAGATTTACTAACTACAGGTCTGATCTTCATCAATTCTCCCACCTCGTAAATAATCAAGAGAGAATCACCTGAATCGGACTACTTCCTAAAGCAATAAATGCCAACAATCAGCACAAAGCCAACTTAGAAACTAATGTCACAAATCGGTGATTCTCTCGATCAGGCAATAATAATTCTCATTACTTTTTAGATTTATTTAAGCATGAAATTGTCAAGTTGCTCTGCATTAGCCTCAGTTATAAGAACACAATCCATAAGTTGTTTTTCATCTGCACCTGTAGATCCTGTTTTTATAAGTTTGTCAGCTTGTATTACGGCCATTTTTGAAATTTCTGCTATAGGTTGAAGGGCTGTCGCTTTAATTTCACCACGCAATATAGAATCTCTAACATCGTTACTTCCGTCAAAACCGACAACGATAACATCATTTAATCCAGCTTGTAAAAGAGCTTCCATTGCACCCATTGCCATTGTATCGTTACCACAAATAACACCTTGGAACTCGCCTCTTTTAGATTGAATTATAGACTCCATTATTTCGTAAGCTTCTGTTTGGCTCCAACTTGCACTTTGTTGTTCTACCATTACCAATCCATCATATTGGTCAAGAACTTCGTGGAATCCCTGAGAACGAACACCTGCATTAGTATCTGACTCAAGACCAAGAAGTTCAACGTAGCCGCCTTCTTCTCCTAACACACGAACAAATTCTTCTGCAACTAACTGAGATCCCTGATAGTTATTAGATACTATCTGGGCAGCCGCAACTCCTGTAACATTAATTTCACGATCAACCAGGAACGTAGGTATACCATTATCAAGAGCTTTCTGAATAGGAGCTACAGAGGCATCAGCGCCGGCATTATCACATATTATAGCTACAACACCTCTAGCAATAGCAGTTTCAAACATTTCATTCTGCTTTACAGGATCATCATCATGTTGCATGCTAATTACTTCATATCCTAATTCTTCAGCTTGCTCAGTTGCAGCATCTGCAACAGTCTTGAAATACGGATTTGAATGTGAAGGAGTTATAATAGCAATCAAATTGGATCCTTCTTTTTCATCATCTGTATTATCAGCAGGTTCAGTTGTTTCTGCATCTGCTTTAGTTGTCTGTTCAGGTGCAGCAGTTGTCTGCTCGGTTTCAGAACCTCCACAGGCTGCAAGCAAACTAAAAACCATAGTAATTGCAATAATCAGTGACAAAACTTTCTTATTCATTCTTAATCCTCCTAAAAATTTTATTGTTACAGTTTCATTTTTCAAAAAAACATTTATTGAAGAATACTGTTTTTTTGTTTTAATTTTGATAATCACTTCTTTTTTTGTCATATACAACTAGCAAAAACAATCCAAGCGCGCTTTTTATGTGCTTATAATACAAAAACAAACTTAAACAGTCAATAACTTTTTATATATTTTTTATATAAAATTTTTAGATGATCAAATAAAAATTTTATTAGACAAAAAATGCTTCTGTCCTTGCCTTAAAAGACAAAAATCAGAAGCAGCTTTTCAGTAGAATCATTTGATATATAGCGTAAGAAAAAATGCTTAATCTTATTTCCCAAAAGCATCTTCAAGAGCTTTTTTCATAATAGGGATTGAAGGGTCTTCACCTGTCCACAATTTAAATGCTATCGCACCCTGATAAACAAGCATATTGAGACCATCAAAGGTTTTTGCTCCTTGTATCTTCGCTTTTTCCAAAAAAGGAGTAATTGCAGGATTGGGAATTATATCCTGAACAATCATATCTTTTTTTATATCATCGTATTCAATGTCAGGAAAGCTTTTATCAGGATAAAGACCTACACTTGTAGCGTTTATAAGAATATCACAAGCTGGTATTCTAACTCTTGGCGTCCATTCGACAAAATCAGCTTGGCATTCTGTTTTACTATTTATAAGATTAGAAAGATTTAATCCCCTCTCTCTGTTTCTATTAATAACAGTTATTGACGAACAACCTGCTAAAGCACTTTCAACAGCTATTGCTCTGGCAGCACCGCCAGCACCTAAAAGTACAATATGTTTATTCTCAAGACTTATTTTGCATTGCGATAATCCTTCTACAAAACCTTTACCATCTGTATTTGTTCCAATAAGCTGACCATCTTGCCTTACGACAGTATTGACTGCACCTATCAATTTTGCACTGTCAGTAATTTTATCAAGTAAGGGTATAATTGCAGTTTTATGTGGTATTGTCAGATTTATCCCATCAAAATTCATTGCTCTCATTCCAGCTACCGCTTCAGCTAAATCTTCAGGTTTAACTTTTAGAGTCAAATACCTCCAATCAAGCTTTTTTTGCGCAAAAGCAGCTTCCTGCATAATTATTGTTGGATTTTCATCAACCGGGAACCCAAAAACCCCTGTTATTCTTGATCTAAAATTACTTCTCATTCTTATCTCCTACATCATTTTAAGTCTCTTCTTTCTCATGCTTAATTAACCGAGACTTATTTTGCAAAGCTATTTAATAATATCCAGATTAATTCGACCATCTTTGATTTCTATTATCCGATCTGCTTTTTCTGCAATTCTCTGATCATGAGTAATAATTATAAAAGTAGATTTAATAGAGTGATTAATTTCTCTTAAGAGAGTATATATAGACTCAGTTGTTTGAGAGTCCAAATTACCAGTCGGTTCATCCCCCAATATTATTTTAGGTTCATTTATCAAGGCTCTGGCAATTGCTGTCCTTTGCTGCTGTCCCCCTGACAAGTCCGTTGCCATATTATTTCTAACCTTTTTTAATCCAACCAATTCAATTAATTCAAGTGCTCTTTGCCTTTGTGCCGCACTAACTTTACCATTTTTGATCTGTGCCGGCATTAAAACATTTTCCAAAACAGTAAATTCAGGCAAAAGATAATGAAACTGAAAAATAAACCCAATAGTCTCATTACGCAAAACTGCCAATTCATCTTTTTTCATAGCAGATGTGCTTTTACCTGCTATAATCACTTCACCGCTGGATGGTCGATCAAGGGTGCCTATTATATTCATCAAAGTCGATTTGCCACTGCCGGACTCACCAATTATGGCATTAAAAGACTGTTTCTGAAATGCCAGATCAACATCAAAAAGGACCTGTGTTTTAACTTTATCTCCATATATTTTATTGATTTTATTCAGTTTAAGTAAATCAGCCATTTTTTATCACCTCTATCGGATTCAGTTTTGAAGATTTTCGTGCAGGAATGAATGCTGCGATTGTAGCAGCTGTAATAGCAATTACTATTGATAGACCTACAAAAACAGGATCAAAATAAAATGGCACCAAAGCTGATCCATCTGGATTTTTTACAAAGACAGAAAAAATATAAGAGAGAGCAAGACCAAGGCCTGCCCCTAGCAGTGAACCAAATGCCCCCAATATTAATCCCTGCGACAAAAAAATTCGGCTGGCAGATTTATCTTTGATTCCCATGGCCTTTAAGATTCCAAGTTGCCTTGATTTTTGAACTACAGAAATAGCAAGAACTGAGCTTATTCCTAAAAGCACAGCTAGCAATACAAATAGTTGAATCATGTAGCTAGAAGCTGATTGACCTGCAAGACCACTTAGAAGAGCCGCATTTTCCTCTTTCCAATTTGTTACAACAACACCCTCTGGCAAATCAGGCTCTATAGCAATTGCAATCTCGTCTGCTTCAAAAACCTGACTGATTTGCATTTCAATAGCACTAAGCTGTCCACTTTGTTGAAATAAGCTCTGGCTTGCCTCAAGTGTTGTAATTGCCCATGTTTTGTTTATAGAGGAAATTTGCAAATCGAAAATCCCCGATATATTAAACTCTTTTTGATCACCTTCCGCAGTAACAACAAAAAACTTATCTCCTATTTTAAGATCAGCCTCAGAGGCAAGATCAGATCCTATAAGAACATCTTCTGATGTTAACGGCACTTTACCTTCAACCAGTGAATCATCAAAATCATATATTTTATTCGCATCTTCTAGTTCAAAGCCTCTTACAAGCAATGGCCAGCTCTCATCATCATTTATTAAAAAAGCGGAGTTACTGTAGGAAGAAGCAACACTTTCTATCAGACCATTTTCTCTAAGGCTATCAATGAAAGTGTCATCTTGCAAAAAGTCTTTCTCCCTGCCCTCTGCCACAACTGTAATGTGTGAAGACCTACCAATAGTATTATCAATCAATGATATCTGAAGACCATCAATTAAAGAACCGATAAAAATTTGTACAGCTACTCCTATTGTTATGCCAAGTAAAATAAGAACAGTCTGACCTTTGCTGGATTTAAGAAATCTCCATGCTATTCTGAAGGATAAGGAATTCATTGTAATTCCTCCTTCCTGAAATCAGCGATCTGCATCAGATCACTTATTATCAAATCTGTACCAATAGACCGACAGGCATCTTTCTGCGCACAAAATGCGTTCCCTCCTGCCATAATACGCACAGTATAATCTAGTTTTTTCCTAATTTCTTCAATCGTTTTTTTAGCAGACACAAGATTAAAATAATTTGTAATGCTCATAACTATAATTTCAGGTTTTAAAGCTGTGCATGCTTTTATCAAAGTCGCAGCAGGAGTTCTTGCCCCCAAATAAATTGTATTATACCCTTCGATATAAAAAAAATCAGCAGCCATTCTGGCTCCTAATTCATGCTGTTCTTCCTCCGGACAAAAAACAACCACCGTCTTATCAATCTGCAAAGCCCTCTCTTTACGTTCACGCAAAACATAAGGATAAGAAGCCTCAATGATTGATCTTACTATCGAAGACTGGATATGCTCCTGCCAGATCATATCATCCTGCTCTTTTTCTGAAAAAACCAGTCTATTTAGGGCAGGAGTTAAAATTTCCAGATACAGTTCAAATATGTTAATCTTGCCTTTTCCCAGAGCATCAAGACACAACATAACAGACTGTTCTTTATTATTTTGTTTAAGAACAGAAACAAAATCAGACAAAAAATTTTCCATGATAACCTCCTGAGTTGTAATTAAACCTAGAGAAGTAAAAATGTCAGCTAAGAAGCTTCAAAACAGATTCTGCCAGCGGAGCTTTCTGTGCATTATTAAAATCTTCGGGATTATCATTTGCTGATTGGTTTATTTCCACGAGCAACTGTCGCACTCTCTCAAAAGGTAATGGCTCGTTTGCATCTCTTACCTCATAGTGTATTCTCTCAGGAACTTCCCCACTGTTGTCAATATAGTACTGCTTTATCTCATCGCCTATTGGATGGCTTTTAGGAGGCAAAAAACCTTCTGAAATATTTTGTTTTTTTTGCTTATTGCCAATGCCGGAAATGAAATTTTTATTTTCATTACTTTTTTTAACAAGCGAATTATCATTAAAAGATCCTGAATTAATTTTCATAACAAATCCTCCCATTCACTATTAAAGCAAAATATATTAACCTCTTATAAATAAAAAAGTCAGTCCTTTACCATAATTTACAATCTGCTTCAGCTTTTCGATATATGCTTTTAAAATCCTGTTCAGAAATCAATCTAATAATTTTCTGACGTATTTCTGCCGGTAAAATAATAATAGGCAAAAAATCTTCTGGTTTTTTTTGCATAACCTGCGGTAATTGCTTTTCATCTAGAACCGCCAGGTCAAAAATATATCCCTTAAGCTTTAAATTATCTATTATATTAAACAATTCTTTTTCTGAATTAAAGCACTCTTGATACCGTTCTATCTCAAAAGGGATCTCCCCTTTATGCATCGCTAAAAGAAATAGTAATAATTGCTCCGAATTAGGCATCTGAGAATCATTAATCAACATAAATTTCCGCAAAGAATCTATGATGTCTGCAGACAAAGCTGTTATGAGTGATTCCTTACTAAGTTTACTCCATTTTGGTGTCCTGTGGTGCTTCCCAAGTTGTCTTAAAGTCAAAAGTCTTTGTTTGGACAAGCAGCTATACAGACGCCATTCATAAGGATTGCGATAGATATATTTACGATATTTGGGCATTAAAACAGCTAATCTAACATTTATTTCTTCTAAATCAAGTGGCACATTTGTATATGTATCATCATCAAGAGCCTGCCCTCTCGCTTTAACACAACAGGGATATATTTTATTTGGCTCCTTTGGCAGCACACGTTCAAAAACTACCTCATGTTCCCAATTTTCTTCAAAATCATATGTATACAGACCTCTTTCGAATTCAGAAAAAACTTCGGCAATTTCAGCCATATTTTCACTTTTTATGATCATTTTACGCGAATTGTTAGACATTGCCTGTATCTCATTTTCTGTTTCTATTCTGAGTTGACTGCCAAAAGTAAAATTATGTAACCGTTTGTCTTTCCATTCAAAAGCTGCCTGAATTACTTCATGTAGCCCGGAAAAAGTCCAATCATCTGGAACGAGAACCCTGCGCCAAACAGGCGATCCTATATGCTTAAGTTGAATTTTAAATTGAAAAACAGAAACACCCGTATTAACACCTTCGGATTCAGCATTATCCATAAGATCTCTTGTTGATACGATTTTATGGTTAGAAAACTGCATTGATTTTGCATTCATATGCTCACCTCAATCCTTGTGATGTTATAATCATCTTGACACAATAAAAGATTTAACGCAAGAATTGGTTATAGAAAAATCGGCTGCCACAACCTCTTCAAGATAATTTATTTCGATTGCTCCTCGAAGAACCCCTATTTGAAGAAAAGCCGTCTGTCCTATGAGGATTAACATTATATCTTTGTCTTAATCTTTGGAGTTTTCTTCTACGCCTTCTCTTTTTTTCGTTATACCAAACAAACCATAAAACAATCAGAAAAGCTACTGTTGCTATTGGTAACATCTTAGGCAAAGAAAATTTGCTACCTCCTTCAACACCTCCAGCTATGCCAACGCCTGCACTGCCTTTGTTAGAATTTAGATTCTGGTCTTTCCCTGTGTTTGTAAGAGTTTCGTGCGAAGTTTTGTAAAGTGGAATCTTAATAACATCAGAATACATCACTTGTTCTGCAGAAGACGAGTTCAGTTCAATAACAGCAAAAGGGGGCAACAGGGCATTATCATTTTGAATATCATCATTTTCCTTATTTTGCCCAAACTGCTGATACTTTGTTGCCGCTTTTTCATACTCGTCAAGAGATAGAATATAATCAATCTTTATATTCTCAGACGTCAAAGAATCGTGCAGATAAAAATTCACATCGTTTTCACTGTAATAAACGGTCTGCATTTCAAGACCATCGTCTGAACTTTCTTCTACTTCTTTTACTATCTGATTAGAACTTATACTGACCTTTTTAAAATGATCGAATCCATAATCAAATAAAGCAGCAGTGTCATAAAATTTATCATTTTTGCCTGATGAATTCATAACAACAACAATAAGAGTTCTGCCATTCCTTCTTGCAGCAGTCACAAGGGTATGCCCTGAGGCAGAGGTATAACCTGTTTTGCCAGCTATTATACCTTCACAAGGAATAACTCCATTTATAAGGCAATTGGCGTTATGAAGATATCTAATTTCTTCTTGTTTATTTGTAGGTGGAATTTCATATTTCAATTCACTAAATATCTCTAAAAATTCTGGCGTTTTAATCGCTTCCCTCATTATACAAGCCATATCGTAAGCAGTAGAAACATGATCTTCATCAGGCAAACCATGAGCATTTGTAAAATTACTGTTCAAGGCTCCTGCCTTGAGAGCTCTTTGATTCATCATCAAAGCAAAATTTTCCAAAGAACCTCCCACAGATTCAGCAATACCATTCGCAGCATCATTTCCTGAAGCGACAGCAATTCCATACAAAGCCTGCTCCATCGTGATTTTCTCATCCATGTCCAAGGCAATATGTGATGAACCGCGTTCTATTGAAAAAACAGCGGTTTCGCTCATTGTAATCACCTGATTTAATTGACTTCTTTCCAAAGCAATCAACCCTGTAAGTATTTTTGTTATACTTGCAGGATACATTATCTTATTCATTTTTTTCTCAAAAAGCACCTGTCCGGAATCAGCATCCATTAGAACAGCAGTTTCTGATATTATATTCAGACAATCATCGTCAACTTCAGTTTCCGAACTACTATTATCAATATTATCATCCATCGGTTCACTGCCGGCCAGGCTAGCCAAAGGCAAAACAGAAAAAACCATAAAAATTATCAGAAACAGGCTGGCAATTTTCTTTTTCATAAGTATCCTTCATCAAATGTATTAGGCCTGTGACCTTGTTTAATGATTATACCTTATTTATCTCATTTTCTCGATTCTGTTTTGAATTGTTTTGTTATAATTAATTACTTTTCTCTCATACTCTTCGTTCATGAAAGTAGAAGTCAATAAAAAGTCTGCAGTAGCTCTATTATTTGCGATAGGTATGTCATAAACAACAGCAATTCTGAGCAAGGCTTTCACATCTGGATCATGTGGCTGTGATTCCAGCGGATCCCAAAAAAAGATTACAAAGTCAACAACACCTTCAACTATTCTGGAACCTATTTGTTGATCCCCTCCTAGCGGGCCACTGTTATAGCCCTTTACAGGTAAAGTAGTATGCTCAGATATCAATTTAGCAGTAGTTCCTGTTCCACAAAGAAAATGACTTTTTAATACATCTTTATTCTTTGTAACCCATTCAACCAATTCCTGCTTTTTGCTGTCATGAGCAATTAACGCTATTTTTTTTTGCTTACCTATTGTAAAAGAAATATAGTCATCTTGAATCATCATATTCTTTCCTCCATATTAATCAACGATTTTTAGCAAATTATATTTTCCTTTAAAACAAATATATTTTTCTATTCTTTTTCACAATCTTTTGTTTTGCATTTTTCAAAAACAACATGCAAATCAGGCAAACTACGTATCGGAGCTATTGGACGATTATTCAATAAAAAAGCGTGGCTGCTCTCGCCGCTGCACAAAATTCTTTCACCACATTTAACTTCATATGACATTGTTAATTTTGTATTATGATATTCTTTAACTCTGGTTATAACCGTTATTTCATCATCATATTTTGCAGGACTATGGTATTTGCAGTTTATGCCGATCACAGGACTGGATATTCCTTTTTCTTCAAGCATACGATAAGGAATGTCTTCATTTCGTAAATATTCGGTTCTACCGAGCTCAAACCAGCGCAGATAATTAGAATGATGCACAATTCCCATTGCATCAGTTTCATAGTATCTTACTCTAAAACTAATCTGATGCCCTTTAGGTCTAGGTTCCCTAATCATATGTTTGAAAATCTCCCTTTTGCTTCAGTACTATACTTACACGAACTAACAAAATAATGTCTTTGTTAATAATACAATAATAATGTTTTTTTGAAAAATAGAATATTGTAAATTTATTCAATATCCAAAACTATCTCATGAATTTACACAAACATTACTAAAAACACAAAAATATGTGTTATAATATTGAAAACTACATCATAAAATAACTAAAACAGTTTTATAGTGGAGGTTATCATGGAATTACAAAAAAAAATTGCTATTTGGGGGGATTCTGTACTTAAAGGTATAGTGTTGAATCCGCAAGGCAAGTATGAGGTTCTTGAAAAAAATTGTGCAGACTCAATAAAAAATAAATTCGGCTTATCTATACAGAACAAAGCTCGTTTTGGCTGTACAATCGAAAAAGGATACAATCAGCTAAAACAAGCAATCAAAAGTGGTTTTCACTGTGATTATGTTGTGCTTGAATTCGGAGGTAATGACTGTGATTTTAAGTGGAAAGAAGTTTCTGATAATCCCAATTTCACCCATTCCCCTAGAACTTTATTGCCCCAATTTTCAAAGGTTTATCGCGAAATGATCTCCATGTTACGAAAGAACTCTATCGAACCAATTCTGGTTTCTTTGCCTCCCGTGTCGGGGGAAAAATATATAAATTATCTAGTCTCTAGAGGTCTTAGCAGGGAAAACTTACTAGAATTCCTCGGTGATTATAACATGATATATCGTTTTCATGAATTATACTCCCTTTATGTTACTAAGCTTGCACATCAGGAAAATTGCATTTATGCACCTGTCAGAGAAGAATTCTTAAAACAGTGGCATCAACCAGATTATTTATGCGCTGATGGTATTCACCCTAACTCAAAAGGCCATGCTCTTATGCAAAAAGTCTTTGAAAATCTTACTGTTGAAATGCAAAAAAAGGTCTACGCCTATTAAAATTTGTTTCTCGTTTATGCAAAGTGGCAAATTTAACTTAAATACAGCAAAATTTCTTAAGTTATGACGTTTATGATCGATATTATCAGCAGTATCATTTGATGAAAAAGATGGGACACATATCTGCATGATAAAGAACAAAGCGTTTAAGAGAATCATATTCAAAAGAATAGTCGCATTTATACTACTTGCGATTATTTTTATGTTCGCATATTTAAAAAGTTTAAGTGTAATTTCTCAATCAGAGTATGAAAGCAATCTGCTTATTAATCTTTTGGGTAGACAAAGGATGCTCACGCAAAAAATGGCAAAAGATGCAAATAGAATCTACGCAATTACACAGGCTATAGAATCAGGAAATGTCGTCAGTGATGAACTCACACTAATAAACGCTCTTAAAGATACACGTGCCTCTCTTATTTCAGGCTATCAGGAATTTAATGTTGTTATTGACGGAATAATCAGAGGTGAAATCAGTATAGAAGATGCCAAGTTCAAGCTCGATCCACAGAACACGCAACTTCAAGAACTAATATCTGAAACGAATTTATACTGGCAATCTTTTGGTCAAGCTGTTAATACAGTTGTTGAAAGCAAAGAAATAGACCAGCCAACAACTCTTGCTATAAGACACATAAACGAAAATAATATGCCACTAATGCAGCTTAGCGATGATATAACCAATGTTTTGATTGATCAGAAAAATTTGGAAATCGAAAGATATCAAAGAATATCTTTTGTTATCCTGTTTACAGCCATACTAATTCTGTTATTAAGTATGGCATGGCTTTATCAGTTTATCATATATCCTCTTGACGAACTCTATCACCAGTTATCAATCACAGGACTTGAGCAAAACACCCGAAAAAAATATAGGCTTCCTATCGGGAAATCTTCCCAATCCATGGTTAAAGAAGTCAGTACAGCCTTTGAAAAGTTAAGAAGTTTGATAAATCTGATTGAGAATGTCAACCAAAATGTTTCTTTTGAAGATGTTTTGAAATACATATACAAAACTTTTTCCAGTTATGTACCATATTCGTACATAGGAATTGCTTTATTAAAAGAAAAAGATACAGTGCTTGAGGCTGCATATACTATTTCAGATGATAGTCTAAAACATCTTCAGCAAAAAATGGACGGAGTTCGAACCAAGGTTGAAGAAAGCAGTCTAAAAGAAGTATTAATTAGTGGTAAAGCAAGATTAATAAATAACTATGGCAAATTTCTAAAGGACAGGCCAGTCACAAATTATTCCGAGTATGTATATAATGCTGGTATCAGATCATCAATCACTCTTCCCATACAAAGCAACGATAAACCGCTGGGCGTGATATTTTTTTCCAGCACCGAAAAGAACGCATATAATTCTTCGCATCTTGCATTCCTAAAAACACTTACCAATAGTCTTGCGATCAGTTTTGAAAAAAGTATATTTATAAACCAATTGCTTTACAGTTCCATTCTAGCCATGGCAAGATTAACAGAAGCGCGGGATGAAGATACAGGAGATCATCTCGAAAGAATCAAATCCTACACCCGTGCACTTGCAATCTGGTTACGTGACGCTGGTTATTACAGTGATATTTTAACCACTTCATATATTAATGATTTATCCAGATTCAGCCCTCTTCACGACATAGGCAAAGTAGGAATTCGTGATGGCATCTTATTAAAACCAGGCAAACTAACAGAAGAAGAATTTGCAGAAATGAAAAAACATACAGAATATGGTGCAGATGTTTTAAATGCTGCTGAGCAACAAATGAAGAAAACAGGCCGCAGCATGTTCAAAATTGGTATAGAAATTGTCAGCGGACATCATGAAAAGTGGGATGGCAGTGGTTATCCTTATGGACTAAAGGAATTTGAAATTCCCTTATCTGCAAGAATTGTATCTATTGTAGATGTTTTTGATGCCTTGACGAGCAAAAGACCTTATAAAGAAGAATATCCACTTTACAAAGCAGTAAAAATCATGTCAGAAGGACGAGCAAAGCACTTTGATCCTGAAATTCTGGATGTTTTTTTAGCTGATCTTATCAGACTTGAAGAAACATTTAATATAATTAGAGAGAAATCAGAAGTACTAAGTTTCTACTAATCAATTGTCATAAAAAGAGAAACTTGTCCAGCTTGAACTATTTGAGAGAAAAAAGTACAATGATCTGGATATAATAATTAATCTGCGGGTACAGCTTATTTATTTTGAGGTAGAAGGCTTGACTTCAAAGGTGAATCATGAAAAAATTATTACAATTTTTACTTCATAGGGTTGTTCTGGTAAGTTTGCTGATACTTGTACAGATCATAATTCTTATTACGGTTATAATTCGTTTTAATACTTATTTTATTTGGTTTTATTGGTTTTCTTTATTTATCAGTCTGCTAGTAAGTCTTTTCATTATGCATGGAAAAAGCAATCCGGCTTATAAACTTGCCTGGATTGTACCAATACTTTTATTTCCGGTTTTTGGAGGTTTATTTTATATTGTTTTTGGAAACAATAAATTAAGCAAACGCGACATCGAAAAAATGAAAAGCGTCGAGCAGCAGATGATACGTACTCTTTCAGAGAAAGAACAAGTTGTTGAAGCCATGGCTCTTGTGCATCCTTCCGCAGCAAATCAGGCCAGATACATTGCCAGATATGCCTATAGTCCACTTTATCAGTTCAGTAAAACAGAATATCTGCCGCAGGGAGAGATTCAATTTGAAAGAATGGTAAAAGCTCTGGAAAAAGCAGAAAAATTTATTTTTATGGAATATTTTATAATAAGCGAAGGATATATGTGGCAAACAGTTCTGGATATTCTTGTCAGAAAGGCTAGACAAGGCATTGAAGTCAGACTGATATATGATGATTTCGGTTGTGTTATGACCCTTCCATATCAGTATGATAGATACTTGCGTTCTCTCGGTATTCAATGTGCAATCTTCAACCCCATAAAACCTTTATTATCGAAGAGATTTAACACGAGGGATCATAGAAAAATATGTGTTATCGATGGTCATACCGGTTTTACAGGCGGCGCTAATCTTGCAGATGAATATATAAACAAGAAGGAAAGATTCGGTCACTGGAAAGATACAGGCATCATGATAGAAGGCGATGCTGTATGGAGTCTAACGGTAATGTTTCTAAGCATGTGGGATTATATACATGGTATAAGTGAAGATATTTTCCAATATAAATTAAAATCAACTTCTGATTGCGAGTATATTCAAGATGGCTTTGTGCAGCCATTTGCCGATAATCCTCTTGATAACGAACCGGTCGGGGAAACAGTATATCTAAATCTGATAAGCAAAGCACGCCATTATATTTATATTAGTACACCGTACCTTATAATTGACAACGAAATGATGGTGGCACTAACATCGGCTGCTAAATCAGGAGTAATAGTGTGTATCATTACTCCACATATACCGGACAAATGGTATGTTCATGCTGTGACAAGAGCTAATTATGATAATTTGCTGGAAAGCGGAGTAAAAATATATGAATACACACCAGGATTTATCCATGCCAAAAGCTTTGTTGTTGATGATATTTATGGTGTAGTAGGTACAATAAATCTTGATTATCGCAGTCTTTTTCTTCATTTTGAATGTGCTACTTGGCTGTATCGCACTAACAGTATAATGCAAATGAAACAAGACTATGAGGACACTTTGAAAAAATGCAATCAGATAACTCTGGAAGATTGTCGAAACATCCCCTTTGTCAGACGTTTTGGACGAGCTTTGTTAAAACTTTTTGCACCTTTGATGTAGCGATTTTGCAGTTTAATAATAGATTTCAAATCATTCTATAAGGCTTCTAATAACCTCTCCTGCCAAAGCAAGTCCGGCTACCGGCGGCACAAAGGAAATACTAGCAGGAAATTCTTGTCCAGAGATTTTCTTTGGCTCTTCTTTTGAAAAAACCACTTTCAGAGCTTTTACATTTCTTTTTTTCAATTCTCGCCGCATAACTCTACACAGTGGACAGACTGAAGTATTGTAAATATCTGTAATTTCAAAACGAAGAGGATCTAGTTTGTTTCCTGTGCCCATCGAACTGATAATAGGAATATTTAAATTCTCTGACTGTAAAACAAGTTCTATTTTTGCAGTAACATTATCTATTGCATCTATAATATAATCTATACCTGTTCTTAATATTTCAGTATTTCCCGGCAGAAAAAATTCCTGATGTGCTTCTATTTCTATTTCTGGATTGATTGTTAGCAAACGTTCTTTTGCAACTTCTACCTTTGCTTTTCCAATATTGTTTGTTGTAGCAATCAATTGTCTATTCAGATTTGAAATGCTGACAACATCGTGATCAATCAATATTAATTTCCCAACTCCACAGCGGGCTAATGCTTCAACGACATATGAACCAACTCCGCCTAAGCCAAATACAGCAACACAAGCCGATTTTAATTTCAATAAACCTTCTGAACCAATTAACATTTCTGTTCTACTAAAAGCATGCTCCATTTTAATTCTCCACTAATGTTTTTACAATTTTGATTGTATTTTTTCTGTGAATATACTATAAGATATTTTCTTGAACCATCTATCTCATACTATCTCAAAAATTTTTAGACAATTACAATTTAGAATTATACTGCTAAAATTTTTCTTTAACAAACTACTTCACCTGTCGTAGTAAATATGATATTATACAATTACTACGACAGATAAAGTAAATGGCAAAGGAGGAGCATTGTATGATCAGCAGCGATGTTATGCGTGGGTATCACGATACAATTGTACTGTTTCTCCTTCTTGATAAACCTTCTTATGGCTATGAGATTTCCAAACAAATTAAACTTATTTCAAAGGGAAAATATATTGTTAAAGAAACAACCTTGTACTCAACTTTTAATAGATTAGAAAAAAACGGATATATTGAATCTTTTTCTGGGAAAGAAACTTTTGGGAAACCAAGGACATACTATCAGATTACAGAAAAAGGAAGATTCTATTATCAAACCAAGTGCAAAGAATGGATCGTAATACAGGAAGTAATAAGTAATTTTGTTATAAATGACACGAGCAGTATAAAGGGGGAATCTTAATGGAGACAATTATTAATTATCTTGAAAATGTATTTGCAACATTACCCAAAACACCTCAATTATTAAATGCGAGGCAGGATTTGCAAACAAACATGCTGGAAAAGTATCAAGAATTAAAGGAGTCTGGCAAGAGCGAAAACGAAGCAGTTGGTCAGGTTATTGCCGAATTTGGAAATATAGAGGAATTACTTGAATCAATCGGCTTTGAACACATAAACGATGACTCTAATGTTCAAATTGTGGATATTGAAGAAGCAAAAAACTATATCAAAGCCAAAAACCAAAGCAGTATATTAAACGGCATAGGCGTTTTTCTTTGTATTATAGGTGCATCAATGTTAATCTCCGCAGACGAAATATTATCATTTTCAAGCTGGTCTAATTTAGATTTTGGCTACGGTGCAGGTCTGGGAATTATACCTTTACTGGTTTTAGTAGCAATAGCAGTAGGACTTTTTATTTTTGGCGGCGTATTAATGGAAAAATACAAATATTTAGAAAATAATTTTTCACTCTCTGAAAAGGCACAAAAATATGTACTCGACCAAAAAGCAAAGTATACACCACTACATACTTTATTGATTATCATTGGTGTTATGCTATGTATATTATCACCTATTCCCTTATTCATTTCATCAACAATCACTAATGATTATTCAACTTTAGGAATTTCTATTTTATTAGTCATTGTAAGTATTGCTGTTTTGTTTTTTATTATAGGAGGAAGCCGTCAGGAGGCATATAAACAATTATTGCAGATTGATGAATATAAACCCCAAAAATCAGAAAATAAAACATTAGGTGTAGTTGCCAGTATAATATGGCCTCTTGCTGTAATAATTTTTCTTTGCTTAGGATTTATTTTTGATTTATGGCATATTTCATGGATAGTCTTCCCTATAACAGGTATATTATACGGCATGTTTTGTGCTGTATATAGTGCTGTTACAAAAGACTAAAATTACACATATGATTGTCTTTTTTTGAAAAGGAGTCATCTCACTTTATTGTAAGATGACTCCCTATTTTTGAGGATCATAACCAAGATTTATTTAGATGCCTTTCTCTTTACGTTTCATATAAATTCTAAATCCACCAATTAATCCAAGTATTGCTAGTATTAATATTATTGATACTTTGGCTGGTATACCGTCCTCACCCATTCTAGGCAGTTCATTATCTGATTCACCTATTGCTGTGTCTTTAGTGTCAGTTTCTTTTGTTTCTGTTTCCGCTGCCAGTTCTACAACTCCGAAAATGGAGAAGCTATCTACTTCAAATATTATTTCTCCATTTTTGACTTCACATTCCAGCAGTTCTACCGTTCCGTCATCTTTGATATGTACTATTGCTATTCGCTCAGGATCCATTCCTGCCGGCAATTCCATCGTTATTATTACTTTTGTTCCTGTTGCCGGTTGTACTTTTATTCGTCCTGATTCTGTCAATGCATTTATGTCGAACAGTAATACCTGATCAAAGTCCTCTACCAAGGTCATTATCTTTTCGAGGGCGGCTATTCCTTCATCACTTGCCTTATCAACCTGAATTATCTCTATGATCACAGCTTCTTCAAAAGCGTTTTCATCTGCTTTGGCTGTGACTTTTGTTTGCGTCTTATTTTCTACAGTCAATTCTTTTTCTATAACTTCTTCAGGTTGAGGTTTAACCGGATCAGGTGATGGTTTAGCCGGATCTGTAGGCTTGGTTGGTTCTGTTGGTTTTGGATCCGTCGGTTTCGGATCTGTTGGATCTGGATCTGTTGGATCTTTAAAATCAGCTTCTCCATAACTGTAAACTTTCCACTCAATTACACCACAACCTAAAGTTGCCGGAGTCATTATTACGCGAATTGCACGAGTTATTATGGCCTCAAAAGAAGTATGATTATACTGATTCAGAGCTACACCTAAACCCTCCGCGCCTTGAACAGAATGCCAAGCACCGGTTGTTTCACTAAGATATTCTATCCTATAACTTGCTGGTGCAAAGTTTCCACCACCATCTCTAAAGAAATAAATATCCATACTGTCAATAATATGTGGATTCTCCCAATTATACTGAATCCATGCTTCGCCGCCTTGATTACCACCAAGCCAGTTATGCCATACCCCCCTGCTCGTATCTCTCGAATGAGCTGGTTCATATCCATCATTAAGACCAGCGACACCACCTAGATCCTGAGGAGAATCGATGATTGCTGAAGGAGTGGCACTAGCAGCGACATTGCTAAGAGTTCCAGACACTACTAATACCCTTAGAGATACTTCGATATCTGTACCATCGATAATACCTTTTACATCAAAAGTTCCTGTATTTTGATATTTAATAGAAGCAATATTTTCCCATGTTACGCTACCTTGCTCGTATACACCATCCGAATAGAGAACGCTGATCTGTACTGGCAGCACAGGAGCATTACCAACACTGGTAATTACAGATCCGCCAATTCCGTCTATAATTGTACGTTCTTCTGTGCTTCCAAATTCATTTTGTATTTCTTCATCAGACATCACATATGATTTAACAACAAAATTATCAACGATTCCTTCTAAGAAAGGATTCGATTCTACAGATGATCTACCTATTAAATATCTTTCTTGAGCAGTATCAATTTCAGACATTACCAAACCTGTAGCAGTAAGTTCAGCTTTTTTCAAACCATCAATATACAGCGCATAATTATCTCCATCAGCTGTCATAGCAATGTTTTTCCAAAAACCACTAGCAAATAACATTCCTGATTTGGCTGTTTGCCCATTGACTGTCATAGATACTTCGTTACCATCTACAAATTCAACAACGAGATTACTACCAAATTCAAATATTGTAGTTTTATTAAGCTGATTACCAGACAATTTTACATCTATAGAAACTGTTGCTTCCGTTAGATTTTTTGTAACTATTGCTGGTAGCTCAACGTAACCACCTGCTATTCTACCTGTATAGTTCATGCCTTTGCCATCTTTGCCATCTGACGACAATTTACTATTTATATCAACATACGCATCTATAGAACCTTGATTTGAACTAACATGGAATTTACGGAATCCATGTATAACTTCAAAATCCAAGTCCACCAATACATCTGGCAATTCAGAATTCGGCTCCACTGTAACGGCCATCTCTTTTGCAGAAGATAACTCGCCATCATCAGCGGTAAACCTAAATACATATTGACCCACTTTATCAAAAGTCACATCCGTAATATGTCTTTGTGGAGTTGATATATTCACGATAGAATTTTCAGGGCTGCTTACTAATTCCCACTGATAAGTTAATGTAGAGTTGACATATCCATCATCTGTTGCGTCTGCTTCTAATCGAGCCTTATCAGAAATAGCAACAGTCATCTCATCTTCCATTATTATAACAGGAGCAACATTATCTAGTGCCGGGCCAGCTTTAATCTCAACATTCGCTGTTGCTGCTGCTGGAAGAGGCATCCTGATTCTGGAAGTTTCGCCTGTTACCGCTTGGAAACTACTAGTAAGTATTCCATTAACAAAAACTTGATATGATCCTGGTAAGAGCCCTCTTATTTCAGCATCTGTTGTATGAGCCGTTTGTTCGAGATTCTTTACAGTTAATTCAATTGAAGTATTATCTTTAGCAACTTTTGCTTCTGTATACTGATCTCTATCAAGTTCAATATAAAGTTCTTGATTAATAAAATTCAATCTTGTGAAAAGTCCATCAAGTGGTTTAACTGTGTATATTTCATCAATTTCTGTTACTTCACAACCATAGCCAAACAAACCAAATACCGGGTCAACAACAACGTCTGATGATAAAATCATCAAAGCTCCAAAAAGACCCAAATCAGCTTCACCTGCCATTTGTCTCCAACCATTGTGAAGATCTCCACCGCCTGTACCCTGTCCGCCAAGATTACCCATTTCTGCTTGATATGTCCAAGAAATGCTACCTAAATTTGCAGGATCTGCATCTATTTGTCCTGAGTTGATGCAAGTAATATTTGCCAATTTGGCAGCATAATTTACTCGAGAAGCCTCTGCTCTCTCAGTACTTGTCCAACCATTATCTTGAACCCTCAACCAGTCATCCATCGTGTACCCTGCAAGAGCAGCGGTATATTGGAACTGCCACCAGTTCTCACCACAAATGGTCACAGGACTTGCATAATGATACCAAATTGGTTCTAAACCACGACAAGCTCTGGTTTTCAGATTAATCCTTGACATAATTCTATAAGCATTTTCTGTATCAGTATCACTTTGCATTTTAGCTAAAGTATATACGGATTCCTCACCGGTATTGTCAAATGTATACTCAGAACCATATGGATATTTAGTATTTTTGAAATTATTGTATTTTCCATCCATCATAACTCTGATATTATCAGCCTGAGCATAGAAACCTTCTTTTTCAAGTGCTGCAATAATATCAGGAGTTGTAAGTTCTCCCATCAATCCTGTATGCCAGTTATATGCAACACCCTTGCCATTGTACAAAGCATCAAAAATTCCATAAGCTCTTAAAAGATAAGTTGTCGCTTCTTCCTCATATTCAATCATATCAGGATATTTTGAAGCAATTTTATACATCGAAAAATAAGTGTTATAAATATGAGGATATGCATAACCTCTATATGTCGGCGATGCATTAGGAGCTATCATCAAGAAATTATGAACAAGATAATCCTTGTGATGTTCACGCATAAGGTTATTCCAGATAGCAATATCCAGATATTCATCAACCGCTTTTATTTGATCAGATACAGGAAGATAAACATTTTTCTCTGCCAGGAACTGTCCATGGGTAAGACCCCAGTCATCCCCCCAGCCCCAGTAATTTTTTTTCCAATATGTGGGATCCGTTTCTCCTCGCTTGTTTTTTGTATTCATCATCCAGTCATCAAAGACCTTGTCTCCAACCTGACCTGGTAGATCCCACTGAGTATGCTCTACCATAAAATCAGAATGCAAATCAAGAGCAGTCGCGACATCGTCCATCATATAAAATTGAAGAACAGTCTGCTTTGGTGCACCTTCTACAATATAGTTAACAATTACATTATTATGTCCAAGATCACCAAATTTCACATCATATATATGATACTGTTCACCATTATGCGTTACAGTTTTATCATATCTTACATATGTGTTTTCATCAGTTTTATTGCATGGCAAGTTATTTGAAATAGTATTAGGATTCCCAGCATGTAAACCGTTTTCATGAGGGCACTCTATATCGAAGCTAATATCATCTTTACTTATAGGTGTATGGAGATAGAGTTTCCCTGGCATGTTAATTGAATAAGTCATCCCAGGTACAGAAACAGTATCCAGAATATTTTCTTCATATAAAGTTGACTTCATATCAGCTTCATCCATTGCTACGCTAAAGTTAAATGCATAGAGTTTAGATTCAGCTGGAGCAAGCTCAAGCTTGGTATTTTCTAGATATCCTCTATTTGTTTTCTTAATATAGTCAGAATGAATATAGAAAACATTCAAACCATTTGCCCAGCCATTTTGATCCTGGCACCATGCTCTCTCGTCGGCAGCTCTTTCAACAGTCCTCCAGTGATCTTGATATTCAAAACCTGCACCTGTCGATACATCTGGAGTCATTAATAAAAATCTACCAATACCACTTGGTCTTGTAATATATATGTAAGATGAATCCTTTCCTACAAAGCTATGATCAAGAACTCTCGTCTCATAGATTTCCTCACCCCCCGGCCAAATTTCATTAAAAGGAAGTGGCAAACCAAAATCACCGACAGTTAGTGTTTCATCATTTGTATTAAATACTTCAATTTCCCAGCGTAATTTATCACCTACCAAAGAGTAAGTCTCAACAACCTTAAAATCTTTAATGGCTTTTTCGTTTTGCGAATCTTCGTAAGTAATAACTATTTTATTGTCAATTAATTCTATATTTCTAACATCATCAGATCTACTTGTATATTGTTCAGAATAATTCTGCTGATCACCAACTTTTACACTAAACATTAATTCTCCAAACCATTGATGGGCAGGAGTATCCTGTTGTCTAGCATTATTAGCATTCATAACATAATTAGTTGGGAATTCATCATTTTGAATTCTCAATGTAGTAATCTGACCATATGCTCCAGTTTCAATATAAAAATGGGAATTTTCCATTCTATATCCGCCTGGAATTGAAGTTATTCTAGCTTCCTCACCAAGATCAGGTTCTGCTAAAATTCCCCAAACCTGCCATTCTTTAATACCCACTCCATTAGCAGGACTTTGTGGAGTGAAATCAAGCTTAAGCTGTCTAGTTACTATAGATTCTTCAAAGCTTATCTCATTAAACTGATCAATAACTATTTCATCACCAGCAATAGTCTTGACTTCAACCCAATCACCAATTTCAGAATCATAATAAGATACAGATATTTCAGAAGGTTTAGGAATTCCACCTCCATCTGAGAATACATATATGCCTGTTTTGGATATTGTTGCATCAGCATTCCAATCGTACTGCACATATGCATCAATATCTTTATGATTCCAGTTATGCCAAAAATCATTAGGCGTAACATGAGAATTGATTGGATCAATATTGTTATTTAATGCAGCTAATCCGCCTCCAT
This sequence comes from Ercella succinigenes, assembly GCF_900002895.1. Lineage (NCBI taxonomy): Bacteria > Bacillati > Bacillota > Clostridia > Eubacteriales > Oscillospiraceae > Ercella > Ercella succinigenes. Next base: position 124,257 of record NZ_CDHP01000001.1, read on the forward strand.
CATTTACATAATCAGTACTTCCAGAAGCAGTTGCCGCTAAGGCAATATTTTCCGGCGTCCAATTTCCCCAGACCTGCCATCTGTGAATCGAACAGAAATTATCCGCAGGATTTCTTACCATAATCATACGAAGAACTTTGGTTGTTATTTCTGAATCAAACTCTAAGAGATTGTATTGATCAGGCAACTGTGCAGCCATTACATCACTATCATATTCAGCAGCTGTTTGCCATTCATCATTTTCATCTTTATACTGTAATGTCATGCTGACTGGAATTCTATTTGCCCAAGCTCCATCAGACATCCAGTATATGGACATGGCATCAATTGTTACATCTTTAACCCAGTCATATTGAACCCAAGAGGTTCCATCTTCACTTGAAAGACCATAATCATGCCATGAACCAGCTGGGGAACTAGAACTGGTAGGCACATGCCCATTATTTAGATTAGTAGCTAATATCCCCCATTCTGGTCGCTCTCCACTTGCACTTGCCATTGCTTCAAGAGCAATGTCATTTGTTCTGTTTTTCATCTCTTCTGCCTGCATCCTTATTGAAACAGGAACTAAAGCGATTACCATAGCAATTATCAAAATAATAGCACTTGCTTTGATAAAAACTTTCGAAGATAAAATACGTTCCATTTTAAATCTCCTTTCGACTCCTTTGAGAAAAACCACAGTACAGTTATATCATCATCTTTCAGAATAATAAAGTGCATTTTCACAATATAAGTGTATTTTTATAACATATTTTTGTTCAATTTACCCAAAAGCTAATTATTCAGTTATTTTTCTTTATTGATTTCACATTTGAGTTAAACGACAAGCGTTTTTAAATATTTTTTTGGTATTACTCTAGCTAAAAATTTATATATATAAATAGAAATAGATTTAATTTCATGAAGGATTTTATATGATCCAAGTGCATTGATAACTTCCTCTCATAACAAAAAGAGGTTGTCTCTCAAGTTTTTTCAAACTCTGAGACAGCCCCTTTTAAAGATAACAATTCTTCTCTGCCAACCGGTAATTTAGACACCTTTCTCTTTACACATAGATTCTAAATCCACCAATTAATCCAAGTATTGAAAGTATTAATATTATTGATACTTTGGCTGGTATGACATTTTCTACCATCTTTGGCGATTCATTATTCTATTGATTTGAAATCAAAAACATTATTCACGACTGTTTATCTTGTCGATATCTTGCCAGGTCAGTCGATGAGCTTCTTCGGCTGTGATTTTGCCTATGACCATGTCTGCAAAATTAGTAGATATTGATTGTGAAATATCAGGCCAGTGAACATAATTACTTCTGCTTATTCCATAGCTAAGCTGTCGGAGGAATATATCATAATTCTCATTTTCAGACCAGTAAGGAGACTGTGCAGCATTAATTTTGGGAGGGATAGCAGCTGACATCTGACAATACTTGATTAAAACATCATCCTTACTACAGTATTCCAAAAGAGCAAGGGCTCCACTGACATTTTTATCTTTGATAATTCCTAGATTTTCTCCTCCAAAAACGGATGCGTGTCTGACATCTATGGGTAATTCTGCAATACTCCATTCCAAATCTGAATTTTGCTCAAGCATGGGCATTATCCATGGTCCATTGATCATCATTGCTATTTCTCCGCGAGAAAACAACCTGCCTAGATCAACCTGTGATAAATTGATGCAATCACGAGATAGCGAACCATTTTCAATCAAATCATAGAACAACTGATACGCTCGTAAGCCTGCGTCGTCGTTCATAGAAGCGATATCAACGCCAGTAGATAAAAGAAATGGCAAAAATTGAAATGTTGCCTGCTCAAATTTCATTGCAGAAATCCCGAAACCGTATACATGTTCTGTAGTAAGAATTTTTGCCGTATTTTTTAATTCTTCCCAGTCAGAAGGCGCTCTAAGACCTGCTTCATTAAATATTTTAGTGTTATAAATCAAAGCAGCACTATTTGTGGAAAACGGAATGCCGTATATGCGATCCATATATTTAACAGACGAAAAAACTTTCTGAAAATACTCTGTTTCGTCCAGCCAATTGTTTGAGTCATCTGTTATATCCTCAAACAATCCTGTTGTAATATAAAAAATCATGTCGGGATTATCAATGAGCACAATATCTGGCAAATCATCCTGCATCAAACCTACTGAAAGACGCTTGCTGAAATCAGCCATTGGTACGTACTCCCAACTTGCTTCATATTTTTCTTGTTTTGCATTAAACCCTTGAACGATAGAATTTAGACTCTCTTTTTGGGCATCTGTTTCATAATATGTCCATAGAAGAACTGTACTATCAGAGTCAAGTCCAAAAAGTTGGTGTAAATTGTCTTCCGGTATCTGCATGAATCAGGTGACAACATGCAGGTATGCTGCTCGTTCTGCTAACGCTTCTTTTCTTGCTGTTTCTCTCTCATCAAAGTAGCGATCCATTATGAAATACTTTTTGCCGGTCAACCATTTTTCATGGTGCTCCATCAGAACTGCTCCCATCAGTCGGATAAGACTGTCATCATTGGGGAATATCCGTATAACGCGTTCCCTACG